>DAOSLL010000405.1:0-4438 GCA_035368905.1 Rhodoferax sp. | reverse complement strand
TGTCGATTTCATAATTGCTGTGAACGTGTTGCAGGATGGCGGCGAGGCGCTCCAGACCCATGCCGGTGTCGACGCAGGGTGCTGGCAACGGTGTGACCGAGCCGTCTTCGGCCATGTCGAACTGCATGAACACGTTGTTCCAGATTTCGATAAAGCGGTCGCCATCTTCGTCCGGACTGCCCGGCGGGCCACCAGGAATGTGCGCGCCGTGGTCGTAAAAAATCTCGCTGCACGGGCCGCAGGGGCCGGTGTCGGCCATCATCCAGAAGTTGTCACTCTTGTAGCGACCGCCCTTGTTGTCGCCGATGCGCACGACGCGCTCGGGCGGCAGACCGATGTCTTTTGTCCAGATGTCATAGGCTTCGTCGTCTTCGGCATAAACGGTGGCCATCAGGCGCTCAGGCGGCAGCTTGTACACCACGGTCAACAGTTCCCAGGCCCACATCAGGGACTCTCGCTTGAAATAGTCGCCAAAACTCCAGTTGCCCAGCATCTCGAAAAAGGTGTGATGGCGGGCGGTGTAGCCGACGTTTTCCAGGTCATTGTGTTTGCCACCAGCCCGCAGGCAGGCCTGTACCGAGGCCGCCCGCACATAACTGCGCCGGTCGGTGCCCAAAAACACGTCCTTGAACTGCACCATGCCGGAGTTGGTGAACATCAACGTCGGATCGTTGCCCGGCACCAGCGGGCTCGATGCCACCACGGTGTGGCCTTTGGAGGCAAAAAAGTCGAGAAAAGTCTTGCGAATGTCGGCAACAGTGAGCGTGGGAATGGAAGTCATAAGAGGAATGAAATGTCGAAAATGGCAATAAAAACAATGGTCAAGAAGCTAGCAGCAAGTCAAATTTGACCCCGGGAAATTTTTTGAAATCGGGGTCAAACGTCCCGACCACCGCCCCGTGCTCAATCGCCAGGGCACCCAGGTGGGCATCCTGGGCCAGGTATCCAGCGCCGCCAGCCAGCAGCAGTAACCGGGCCAAAATGTCGGCGTGGCGCACCGTCGGCTGAAGGATTTTGGCACTCGGGTGCGTTAGCCAGTCGTCCACCAGTCCCAAGGCATCTGCCACCGTCAGCGGCGCAGGCAAAAGGGCGCGTTGGGTCGATATCCGCACAAAGCCGATCAGGGTCAGCCAGGCAAAACCGACCCCCAAACCGCTGTCAAAGGCCTGCTCCAGCCAATGTGAAGCCGACGCGCGGCAGGGGCTGGCTTCGTTGACCGAATGGATCAGCACCTGGGTGTCAGGGAGTTTCATCCTGGTTTGCTCAGTTGGACGCGCCCGAGCGAGTCGCTGGTGGCGCGCCAAGGCAGGGCGAAAGACGCAGCTCCAAATGCCAGTGGCTCGATCGGGTGCGCAGCGCCCTGACCCGATCGGTGAACCCCATCCAAACTAAAAAAGTAAATGCGCATAATGGCTTACAGATGAAGACAAGCGGTCAGCGGAGGAATCCAGGTGCATCCGGGCCAGCGCGGAATCACGGTTTGGCCGAGCGCGCCAGCCTGGCGGTCAACGCGATGAAACCCTGTTCATCTGGTTCGCCCGCCAGTTTGCCAGCTTGTGTCAGATCAACCAGTGGCACGCCCATGTTGAAGGTGCGCTGCACAAACTTGGGCGCGACGGCCAACACTGGCGCTGGCTGGTCAACAAACGGCACAATTTTGGCCACCGGCTTGTGATGCCGGGTAATGATGACTTCTTCACCCGCCTCGGCACGCGCCACATACTCGCTCAAATGAGTTTTGGCTTCGAACAGGCCGACGGTTTCCACGGTAGCGCTCCAGGTTGGTTGAATCAACCAGATTTTACAGGCATGGGGTTTGACCCGGATTTCTCGGTTGAACCCGGTAGCCTGTCGGACTAACGGGCCGAGCGGCGAGAATCGACCCCAGCCAGTGATGCCGGATTTGCAGGCCAATAGAGCAGTTGTGGCTCAAACCGGCGGTGCAAAATGGGCCGCTGCGATTGGTTTGCAGCCGATGCGCCCCAAGGATGTGGTCAGAAATAACTTCCCCTATTTGCACCGGCGGATTTGGGCGCACAGCGTCGTTGCAAGACGCTTGTTTAGCCAGTTGCACGGCGCGTCTTGCGCCTGACCGTGCATCCCAACTCCTTGGTGCAAAACGGGGAGCTAATCCCAACCACATCCTGAGTCCGACAAGTTCCCATATGCAGGAAAATCGGCGCTTGCCCCGATTTGTTGAACAGGAAACCCATGACCGAATCCACTGAACTTGCCACGCCGCCGGTTACGCCCTCGCGTCCCGATCATTTGTCCGCCGACCCACGCAGAGTGTGCCACCTGGCCAGCGTCTTCAGGCGGTCCATCGGTGTCAGGTTGAAGGGCAGGGCAAAGGTTTTTTTACCGGCCCCAGACCGTGTCGCCGGGTTGATTCGGTAAGCCGCGCGGATGGCTGTCAAACGCATCTCGGATGAGCCCGCTTACCTGCTTCATCGTTATGACTGGAGCGAAACCAGCCTGATTCTGGAGGTGTTTACCCGCCACCATGGGCGACTGGCGCTGGTAGCCAAGGGGGTCAAGCGGCCAAGCTCAAGCTTTCGACCGATTTTGCTGCCGCTGCAGCCGCTGCACATCGCCTTTGGTGGCGATGCCGAAATCAAGACCTTGAAGGCCGCCGAATGGCAGGGTGGCCATGTCATGCCCACGGGTGATGCGCTGATGTCAGGCTATTACCTCAACGAACTGTTGTTGAACCTGCTGGCACGCGAAGACCCGCACCCGCTGTTGTTTGATGTTTATGCCAGCGTGGTCGAGGTGATTGCCAGTGAACACGGCGAGGTGCTGGAATCTGCCCTGCGCACGTTCGAACTGCTGCTGCTGCGTGAAATCGGCCTGCTGCCGCTACTCGATGCGCAGACCATGACGCTGCTGGCACTGCACCCGGCAGAGCGTTACAGTCTGGTGCCAGAAGGCGGCTTGCGTCAGGCCAGCGACCTGGACCGTGCCAGCCTCAGTGGCGCACAATGGACCGCCTTGCAGCAGGTGCTGGGCGACGCGGTACCGTTTACCGCCATCCTGCGTGCCTGCTCCGGGGTGGCAGCAGAACTTAAACCCCAGTTGCGGACCTTGCTGAATTACCATTGCGGTGTGACCAGCTTGCGCACCCGGCAAATGATGATTGACCTGCAATCTCTTTAGAACCTGCCGCGCACCTGCCGCTTTGTCATGAAGGCGACAGACTCACCCTGACAATCTGGCTGATACCTTATGCATACCAAACCGACAGCGCTCTCCGTCAACCTCAACAAGGTGGCTTCCATCCGCAACACGCGCCACCTCGGTATTCCGAGCCTGACGCGCGCCGCCACCTTGTGCCTGCAAGCCGGTGCGAACGGCATCACGGTGCATCCGCGTCCGGATGAGCGGCATATTCGCGCCGCCGATGTGCCCGAACTGGCTGCCTTGATGCAAGCCTGGCCGGATCGGGAGTACAACATTGAAGGCAATCCGTTTCACAATTTGATGGAGGTGGTGGGGCAACTGGTGGCGCAAAAGCTGCCGGTGCATCAAGTGACGTTTGTGCCGGACGGCCATGGCCAGTTCACCAGCGACCACGGCTGGGTTTTTCCGCAAGACGCAGCGCGCCTGGCGCCGCTGATTGAACAAGCGCATGCCTGGGGGGTGCGGGTCAGTCTGTTCATGGATGCGGAAACTGCACCGATGGCTGGTGCCAAAGCCGTCGGCGCGGACCGGGTTGAGTTGTACACCGAGCCTTATGCCGCAGCCTGGGGCACAGCCGCACAGGGCAGCCAACTGGCACGTTTTGCCGCCGCTGCCCAGGCCGCGCTGGATGTCGGCCTGGGCGTCAATGCTGGCCATGACCTGAACCGCGACAACCTGGGCATCTTCATCGCGCAGGTGCCGGGCATCAGCGAGGTGTCGATTGGCCACGCGCTGATTGCCGATGCATTGGAACTGGGCTACGCCGCCACGGTGCGCGACTACCTGCGTTGCATTGCCCCATGAACCCCTGCGGCCGACCCTTGAGCGCGCCAGCCCCCACAGGTGCGCTGTCGTCATGATCTACGGTATTGGCACCGACATTTGCGATGTACGCCGCATCAAGGCCAGCCTGGCGCGACATGGCGAGCGCTTCGCCAAAAGGATTTTGTCGGACGACGAATACGCCACCTGGGTCACGCGCAGCCAGCGCTGGCCGGAGCGTGGCGTGCGCTACCTCGCAACCCGCTTCAGCGCCAAGGAGGCCTTTAGCAAGGCGATTGGTCTGGGGTTAACCATGCCGATGAGCTGGCGCTCCTGTGAGGTGGGCAAACTGCCCAGCGGCAAGCCGGTGATTGTTTTGCATGGGGCATTGAAGACCTGGTTTGATGCCAAAGGCCTCAGCGCCCACATCAGTGTGACCGACGAGACCGACTACGCAGCCAGCTTCTGTGTCGTCGAGTTCAAGGATGAAAACGGC
>DAOSLL010000404.1:0-4461 GCA_035368905.1 Rhodoferax sp. | reverse complement strand
TCGCCTTCATGGCCAGTTTTTTTGCGGACCAAGAGGCCTACCAGCGTAACCTGGCAGCCATTCACCTGGACTCCGACCTCGAGTCGTTTGACACGCTGGAGCTTACAGATGGTCGCATTTTTGAGCGCCGTTCACGCCCGGCACGTCATGCAGAGCAAATCATTGGGCGGGTTTTTTCGTTCAGCGACGCCACCGAGCGCAAAGTGATCGAGCAGCAGCTACTCAACCAGAACGCCCGGCTAGAAGAAGTGGTGCAACAACGCACGGCCGCGCTGAGCCAGCAATTGGCGGCTCTGACCGAATCCAACCGCAAGCTCGAAGAGGCCCAGTTTCAACTGCTGCAATCTGAAAAGCTGGCATCCATCGGCCAGTTGGCCGCCGGGGTAGCGCACGAGATCAATAATCCAATCGGTTTCATCAACTCCAACCTGGGCACACTGGGCGGCTATGTGGAGTCGTTGCTCGCCATTGACGCTGCCTACACCCAAGCGCAACATGCCTTGGATCCCTCTGTGCAGCCGACCTTCGAGGCGGTGAATTCGCTAAAAACCAGCCTGGACTATGCCTTCATGGTGGATGACCTGCGCCAGCTTATCAAAGAGTCGCGCGACGGCCTGGAGCGGGTCAAAACGATTGTGCGTGACTTGAAAGACTTCGCCCGTGTGGGGTCGGCTGAATGGGCGTGGGCCGACATTCATCAGGGACTAGAAAGCACGCTGAACATCGTCTGGAATGAACTCAAATACAAGGCTACGGTAGAGCGCGAGTACGGCACGCTGCCCCAGGTGCACTGCATTCCGTCACAGTTGAACCAGGTTTTCATGAACTTGCTGGTCAACGCCGCGCACGCCATCGAGAGGCAGGGTGTGATTCGGGTTCGCACCGGGTGCAATGACCAGCAGGTCTGGGTGGAGGTGATTGACACCGGCATCGGCATCCCCGCGGAAAACCTCAACCGCATCTTTGACCCGTTCTTCACCACCAAGGCGCTGGGCAAGGGCACCGGCCTGGGGTTGTCTCTGGCCTGGGGCATTGTGCAGCGGCACCGTGGCACGATTGAAGTCGAATCACAGCCCGGCAAAGGCTCCACGTTTCGTGTGATGCTGCCGATCGAAGGGCAAATGGAAGCATCGGTGTCCAAATAGACACCAGCCAGTCATGCACCAGCAAATGCTACTTATGTTGTAGCTATCGTCGCTTGTTCTACGAGGGCTGGCGACTGCTTCCATGCATAAGCCTCTAACTAATTCTTTACTGTCAGACCAGTCACATCGTCTAAACTAGGCCGCAGCACTGGGGCAACGCAAGATTGTCCTTTGCAAGGTAGAAAGGCCACGATGCAAGCCCCCCTGTTTGGACAGCAGTTGACTTTGATGGAGGAACTCAAGGCAGCCACATGGACCGCGCATGCCCGGTTGCAAACGGCCCCTTTCTTTCAGGCATTGGCGGGATGCCAATTGCCGCTGGAATCCTACGTGGGACAACTGCGTGCTTTGTTGGCAATACACGCCGTGGTTGAGCAGGCGATGGCGGACTGTGATGATGACAGAGTCCGTTTGGTCTGGCGTGCCGACATGCGTAGGCTGCCCTTGCTGCGCCAAGACCTGCTGTACTTTGAGCCTCGCACTGTGGCCGACCTCAAGGAGGCTGTCGATGTAGCGAACCACACAACCGGAGCCCTGCGTCAACAATCCTTGGAGACACCGCTGGCCCTGTTGGGTTGGCTGTATGTTCTGGAGGGCTCAACCCTGGGAGCGTCCGTGGTGCAACCCCTGGTTGCACGCGCCCTGTTGCTGGTTGGCGATGAAGGAGTGGCCTATCTGCACAATGACGGAGCGGCGGCCCGCGCCCGATGGACCGAGTATTCGCAGCGTATGAACACGCTTGCACTGGAAACCGAAGAACGCGCAGAAATTACGCTGGCTGCCAATGCACTTTTTGCCCAGCTTGAGGCGATTTTTTGCGCTTTGTACCCGTTCCAGAACGAGTCCAAAGCCTATCTTGCTGCATCGATCAATCCGGAAGCCGGACGACATCCCATTCCCGTTGACCTGCGGGAGGTGCAGGCCTCCATTCGGGCAGGTGATATCTGCTGGTACCGTTTTCCGTATTTCGCGGCGCGCTATGGCGAACGGGGGCGGCGCTTTGCCCGCAGCGATGCCGCCTGGCAAGCCACGCTCTACCAGTATCCACCAGCACAAATCCTGCAGCAGGTGCAATGGTTGGGTCGCGTGTTGGCCGCACGTGGCATGCCCACCCTGTTGTTGCAGGTTCAACTGGAAATTCTGGTCGAGGAGCTGGCTGCGGTGATTCCCGAGCGCAGGGCAGATTATGAAAGACTGCTGCCTGCCGCTGCGGCGCTGCATGCAGCGCGCTCGCAGTGCCTGACGGATGTGCAAGCGCAGGAACTGGCCGTGGCATTTGATCTTGCCGTTGGCCCCGAATGGAGCGCACGGTTTGCGCACACCGGGTCTTTGCTAACCGCGGCGGTGGCCGACGAATGCGGAGGAAGCGAGAAGGCAGTTGATAGTTTGCGCACGTGGATGACCGACGTGCGTCAGTTTCCTGCCTCCTGGATTGATGCGGTCGAGAGCACCCTGGCGCAGGCCAGACAGCAGGCCGTGCCGAGGGTAAAGGCATGAACACCGCGATTGACGAAGCCACCTACACGCATTACCTTGCCGCGCTGGTGGCCGGCGACCGCGAAACGTGCGCCAAGACGGTGCAGGCGCTGCTGAACGCCGGGACGGGGCTCAAGCCGCTGTACGTTGGGCTATTGCAGCGCGCTCAATACCAGGTTGGCGAACTTTGGGAGCAAGAAAAGATTTCGGTCGCTGTAGAGCATTTGTCCACCGCCATTACCCAGCGCATGCTGTCACTGATACAGGCACAGACGCTACAAGGCGCACGACGCAACCGGAGCATCATCGTCGCCTGTGTGGCAGACGAGTTTCACCAGCTTGGTGGTCGGATGGTTGCCGATTTTTGCGAATTGCGCGGCTGGCGTGGGTACTTTCTGGGTGCCAACACGTCCATTGCAGATTTGCTGCAATTGATCGCGCAGCACAAGCCCGATTTGCTGGGCTTGTCGCTTAGCATCTATTTCAATCTTCCCAAACTCGTTGCAGCGCTTGATGCGGTCACGGCCGCCTACCCTGATCTGCCCATTCTGGTCGGCGGTCAGGCCTTTCGTTGGGGTGCGCAGGACGCGCTGCAGCATTACCCCAACGCCGCCTACATGGATTCACTGGATGCGTTGGAAGAACGGATGGTCGCCTTTGAGCGCTGATGCCACCTTGTTCCCCGAGGGCTACGGTTGGCATTTTCTGGCGACGAGTGCCAGCGTCGCGGTGGTGCGGGTCAATGCGACGGGAACCATACTCGCCACCAACCTGTATGCCGTGAATCTGGTTGGTGAGCCACTGGTGGGAAAGCCCTGGCACACCATGCTGCTCAATTTTGGTGGCACTCCTGTGCTTGGCGATTGGCTCGCCAAGCCTGCTCGACCGCGCCTTTTGAATATCAAGACCGCTACCGGCTTGCCACAAACGCTGGAAATCACCGTAGAGCCCGATGGCGCGGAATACCTCCTGTTTGGCGAAGTGAATGTAAAGGAGCAGACTCGGCTAAGCCGCGAGGTGCTGGTACTCAACCACGAGCTCAACAACATGAGCCGCGAACTCGCGCTCAAGAACGACGTGCTGATCAAGACCCAGGACCAATTGGTGCAGTCAGAAAAACTGGCGTCGATTGGACTGCTGGCCGGCGGCGTTGCCCACGAAATCAACAACCCGTTGGCGGTCGTCAAATCCAATCTGGGCCGATTGAAACAATACGTCAAAACGCTTCTTACCGTCATCCATGCCTCTGATGCAATTGAAGCTGATGCTTCAGGTTCAACCTCGACTTGGGCCGCCCTGCAATCCCTCAAGCAGGAGAGCGACTTACCCTTCATCACGAACGACGTGGTATTGCTCCTCGCAGAATGCGGTGAGGGCCTTGATCGGGTGGAGAAGATCGTGCGTGGGCTTAGGGATTTTTCGCGCATGGATGTCCGGGAAACCTGGGCGTTCGAGGACATTCACCAGATTTTGGAGAGCGCGCTCACCGCCGTTGGTCCAGAACTCACAACCCGATGTGTGGTCGTCAAGGAATATGGCCACATCGCACCCGTGCAGTGCATGCGCAGTGAGATATGCCAGGTCTTCATGAGCCTGCTGGTCAACGCCGCGCAAGCCATGGAAGACCCCGGCGTGATGACCATTTGTACCGGGCAAGAGAAATCAGAGGCCTGGATTGAGATTGCCGACACGGGCCATGGCATCACCCAAACAGATTTGCCCCTCATCTTTGACCCTTTCTTCACGACCCGGCCTGTGGGTCAAGGCACCGGGCTGGGGCTGTCGCTGGCCTGGGGCATTGTGCAGCGGCACCGTGGCACGATTGAAGTCGAATCACAGC
>DAOSLL010000403.1:0-4462 GCA_035368905.1 Rhodoferax sp. | reverse complement strand
GGGCGGAGCCACGATTTGGGACGATATTTATGTGCATGTCTACATACTTGCACTCAAAACGACACTAACGTGTTGATTTCAATAGGAATTTAACCAAATCCGGATGCAACTTCATCTTAAAAGGCTTGTAAAGCAGCCGCCAGGCGTCGCCGCTGACCGGCCTTGGCCAATCTGGCCAGCCAGCGCTATTCCTCAAACTGGGGGTGCAGTTGGCGGATGCGGCTCATTGCCATCGAGGCTGCGGCGGTGCGGGTTTCGACACCGAGCTTGACAAACACCCGCTCCAGGTGTTTTTTGACCGTCATCGGGCTACTGCCAACAATGTCGCCAATGTCACGGTTGATCTTGCCCTTGACCACCCAGTACAGCACCTCGGCTTCGCGCGGGGTGAGTTTGAAGCACAGCGCCATGGCTTCAATCACGCTCTCGTCCGATACCTCCTGCATGATGATGAGCCAGTCGCCGCCACCTTCGCTGTCGCCAATTTGCTGGTGCAGCCGAAAGGTCAGCCGCTTGGAGCTGAGTTCAATGCTCAGGCGCGGTGGCTCGGTCAGCGTCTCGGTGCTGCCGACATGGCGGCGCAGCCAGGTCAACACCGGGATCGGGGTGGTCGGTGCGTCGGTGCCGTAATAGCGCTGCAGCAGGTCGCGCGCCAGCGGGGTTTGCCACATCAGGCGACCGTCGCTGACCCGCACCGTGATGCTGGCATAGCCAAAGGCATCCAGGGCGCTGCGGGCCTGGCGCTTTTCACGCGCCCCCTGCAAATGCACTGCCATGCGCGCCAGCACTTCCTTGGGTTTGATCGGCTTGGTAACGTAATCAACGCCGCCAGACTCCAGCGCCGCCACCAGGTACTCGGTCTCGGTCAGACCTGTCATGAAAACAATCGGAATATGGGCGGTTTTCGGCATCGCCTTGAGCTGCCGGGCCACCTCAAATCCGTCCATGCCGGGCATCATGGCATCGAGCAAGATGATGTCGGGCAGCACTTGCGCAGCGCGCTGCAAGGCCGCCTGGCCGTGCGTGGCGACCAGCACGGTGTAACCTGACTCGTCGAGTGCGTCGTGCAGCACCGCCAGGTTGTCGGGCACGTCATCAACGATTAGCACCACGTCGCTGTTGGCGCGGTCCAGGGTGCGGTCGAGCATCGGCTTGGGCAGGCTAGTTTTCATTGGCAATGCAGGCCAGCCTGGCACTGATCGACTCAAACTGGAACAGCTTGGCCAGCGCGCGCATTTCCTGCACAAAGCCAGCGCAGTCCGGGCTCAGCCGTTCGATCTCGTCCAACTGGTTCAAAATGCCCCGGTAGTAGCCCAGCGCGACAAGTTCACGCAACGCGTCAAGCTGTTTGGCAGGCGGGTAAACCGCCTCACCAGCCACCTGCGGCACGGGCGGCACCGGGGCCGGGACGGCTGTCTCCAGCCAGCACAGCGACAAGCGGCGCTCCAGCCAGTCGAGCAAATCCACGTGGCGAACCGGCTTCAAAATGAAGTCTTCGGTCGGAATACCCAGGTCGTTGTCGAGTCCGCGGTCAAAGGCATTGGCCGACACAATGGCAATGTGCGGCGCCGCATGCGGGCTGCCTTGGAGCAGCACGCGCAGCCGTCGAATGGTCTCCCAGCCGTCAATGCCCGGCATGGCCAGGTCCATCAGGATGACTTCGGGCTGGTAGCCGGCCGCCAGCAGGTCCAGGCAGTCATGGCCGCTGGCAGCGGTGCGCACCTCAAAGCCAATCGGCTGCAGAAGGTGTATCAGCAGGTCGCGGTCGGCCTCTTCGTTGTCAACCACCAGAATGCGTCGGCGCGGCCCGACGTAGCCAAGCCGTGGGCGGCGGACAAACAGCCGGTTCTGGTGCCGCGAAGCCTTTGAGTACACGGTTGATACCGATGAGCTTGGCGGCATCCGAACCTCGGGCAAAAACAGCTTGACCTTGAACACCGATCCTTGCCCTGGCACGCTGTCCACCGACAAATCACCGCCCATCAGATCGGTGAGCATTTTGGCTATCGTCAGGCCCAGACCAGCCCCGGTCTGCCGGTTGCCGGATTCGCCACGGACAAAGGGCTCGAAAATACGCGCACGTTCCTGCGGCGAAAAGCCCGGACCGGTGTCTTCGATCTCGATGTGCCCCATGTCGCGCACATGCCGCAGCCGCAGCACCACGTGTCCCTGGGTGGTGAATTTGAGCGCATTGCCCAGCAGGTTGATCAGGATCTGGCGCACCCGCTTCTCGTCGGCCCGAACCACCGAAGGCAATGCGTTGCTGATGTCACAGCGGAAGGTCAGCCCTTTGGCCTGAGCCTCCAGCTCAAACAGGCTGGCAATGTCGCTGACAAATTCGGCAAACTGCATTGGCTGCACGTTCAGGCTAAGCCGACCGCTCTCAATGTGGGCAATGTCGAGCGTGCCCTCGATCAACGACAGCAAATGCTCACCACCACGCTTGATGACATTCACCGCCTGCTTGCGGTGCGCCGGGATGGCGGTGTCTTCGCCCATGAGCTGTGCATAGCCCAAGATGCTGTTGAGCGGCGTGCGCAGCTCGTGGCTGATGGCGCTGATGTAGCGGCTTTTGGCGTGGTTGGCCTGGTCTGCCGCCGCCCGCGCCTGCTCTGCAACCTGCCGGGCCTGCTGCAGCGCCTGGTCGGTCTGCCGGTGCAATTCAATTTCGCGCAACAGCAGGCTGGTTTGCCGGTTTGATTCCTCTTGCGCCACGCGCCGACTTTGGTGCGCCAGCACCACCCACCAGGCGACCAGCCCGGCAATCAGGATAAGTGCCATATAGACGTTAAAAAAGCCGTTGCGCAAGACATCGAGCGCGGTCTGCAGCGTCTGGGTATCAAAGATCGACTGGCCCAGCGCCCGTGATTCCTGGTGGTACAACAAACCCAGCACGCTGGCCAGCAAAGGCGCAATGACCAGCATCAGCAGCACAAAAGTGCCCAAGCCTTTGTCCAGCAGCGCCCAGGTCGGCTTGGGCAGCAGCCAGCGCAACACAGCGGACCATTGGCGCGGCAGACTGGCGTGGGGTTTGCAAAGGTCGCCACAACGCGCATCAAGCGTGCAGCACAGCGAGCAAATGGCACCCTGGTAGGCTGGGCAGTGCGCCATGTCGGGGGCCTCGTAGTCGCGCTGGCAAATCACGCATTGCTGCACCTTCAGACGCTGATAACTGCCCGCATGCGGCGAAACTTCACCACCTGGCGGTGCTGGCTGATCAGCACCGCCCGATTGAATATCTGCTGGCCGCGCATGGCCGTCTTTGCAGCCAGCACAGCGCGTACTGTCACAGGGCGTGTCGGCGCGTGCCAGATAGTATTTGCTGCGCGTCAATATTGCTATCAAAGGTGAAGCTATCAACGCAGTACCCAAGGCGATCAGCGCCGAAAACGCCTGTGCCAGAGGGCCAAACACGCCGAGATACGCGGCAATTGACAGCAGGGAGGCCAGGGCCATCGCACCGACACCAACCGGGTTGATGTCATACAAATGCGCCCGCTTGAACTCTATGCCCGACGGCGACAGGCCAAGCGGCTTGTTGATGACCAGATCAGCCACCACCGCCATCATCCAGGCAATCGCCAGGTTGGAATACAGGCCCAGCACGTCGCCAAGCGCGGCAAACACATTGAGTTCCATCAGCACAAATGCGATCAGGGTGTTGAACACCACCCACACCACCCGGCCTGGGTGGCTGTGCGTCAGGCGCGAGAAAAAATTGCTCCAGGCCAGCGAGCCTGCATAGGCGTTGGTGACGTTGATCTTGAGCTGTGACAACACCACGAACAAGGCGGTCGCGGCGACCGCCCAACCATAGTCGGGAAACACATATTCGTAAGCCGCCAAGTACATCTGGTTCGGGTCAACGGCGCGGTCAAGCGGCACCGCGTTTTGAATCGCCAGGTAGGCCAGCAGCGCGCCACCGAGCATCTTCAGCACCCCCAGCAACACCCAGCCCGGGCCACCGGCAAGCACACTTAACCACCAGCGCCAGCGGGTCGCCGGGGTCTGCGCTGGCATGAAGCGCAGGTAGTCCACCTGTTCGCCCATTTGCGTCATCAAGGCCACGCCAACGGTCAGCGCTGCACCAAACAAAGGCAGACTGAACCGGCCCGAGGCCGATTTTTCACCAACATAGTGCACAACACCGGCGAACGCGCCGGGGTCACGCATCAATACATAGGCAAATGGCACCACCAGCATCACCAGCCACAGCGGCTGCGTCCAGACCTGCAGCCGACTGATGGTTGAAACACCATGGGTGACCAGCGGAATCACCACCAGTGCACAGATCAGATAGCCCCAGCGCGGCGGTATGCCCAGCGCGAGTTCCAGTGCATAAGCCATCACGGCGGCTTCCAGCGCAAAAAAAATGAACGTGAACGAGGCGTAAATCAGCGAGGTGATGGTCGAACCGATGTAGCCAAAACCCGCACCCCTGGTCAGCAGGTCCATATCAACC
>DAOSLL010000402.1:0-4474 GCA_035368905.1 Rhodoferax sp. | reverse complement strand
AGTGGGCGGAAGAACCAAGTTGGCACGCTCGACGAAGTTTTCCTCTTCTTTCCCGTGTAACCCTGTGCCTTGCACCACAGGTCCTTCACACTGAGCAAACCTTGCTCCCTTAACCACACGTTGGAAATGGCCTGGTTGATCACCGGGGTTCTGGACATCTGCCAACAACTGTTGCTACTGCATCCGTGCTCAATCGCCGACTTCAGGCTCACGCCCAACGCCAGCAAATTCTTGATCTTCGTGCGCGGCCAACGCCACTGTTTCCAGTAGCACATACGCATACGCCGTCTGATCCACTCGTCCAATTCCGGGGTCGGCCGGTCATACTGGCTGATGCAAAAATACGCCGTCCACCCCCGAAGGTATTGCCCCAGCTTCTGCCCGTCAGCTCCTTGATCCGGTGCCGGAAGTTTGCCAGCAGTGGCGAGAGTGGCCCATCCTGTGGGGTGCCCACTTCGCCGGGTTCAATGTGCTCTCCAACCAACACCCCGGCGCGCAGGTAGCGCCCGATCAAATGCAGCGGTCGCTTGTCGGCAATGGAGCGAGCCAGCAAGTTCATCAGCACGTCATGGTTGACGGTGTCAAAGAACTTGGCCGGATCGATGTCCACTGCGATGCTTCTACCACCCTTCACGTGTCGCTGTACCTGCCTGATCGCCTGGTGTGCATTGCGGCCTGGCCGGAAACCGAAACTCGATTCCGAGAACGTCGGGTCGAACATCGGCGTGAGCGCCTGGGCACAAGCTCAATCGCTTGTCTGACAGCGCCAGACGGCACACTTTGCGCCTGGCACTGGGTTCCAAATCCGATGTCGAAATGCACAGCCTGTGATGAAGCCAGACCCTATGGCGCATCGGCTGCGAACCGGCATCAAGGCTTGTCCGGCTGCGATCCTCGGTACCTCAGTGCAACAGCCAACTTCAGATCCGGCCAGTAACCGGGCAAAGGGTCGCGCAATGGGCCGGGGGATAATCTGCGCCCATGGACATCATCATGACCCTTCTGGACTTCATCTTGCACGTGGACAAGCACCTGGAGGTGTTTGTACAGACCTACGGTGCCTGGGTTTACGCGCTGCTGTTTCTGATCATCTTTGTCGAAACCGGGGTGGTTGTCATGCCGTTCTTGCCGGGCGACTCGTTGCTGTTTGTGGTGGGAGCCATGTGCGGGGTCGGGTTGATGAGCTACCCGCTGTCGGTTGGCTTGTTGCTGGCCGCAGCCATTTTGGGCAACCAGTCGAATTACACGATAGGGCGCTACTTTGGTCCCAAGGTGTTTGG
The DNA here is from genome assembly GCA_035368905.1 of Rhodoferax sp. Lineage (GTDB taxonomy): Bacteria > Pseudomonadota > Gammaproteobacteria > Burkholderiales > Burkholderiaceae_C > Rhodoferax. The sequence goes on along the minus strand of DAOSLL010000402.1, from coordinate 3,194 downwards.
CTGGGAAGACTCGCGCTGGTTCAACAAAAAGGCGTTTGAGCAGGCCCACACCTTTTACGAAAAGTACGGCGGCATCACCATTGTGGCGGCGCGTTTCATGCCGTTTTTGCGCACCTTTGCCCCGTTTGTGGCGGGTGTGGCACAAATGACGCGCAGCCGATTCACTTTTTTTGATGTGGCGGGGGGAACGCTGTGGGTCGGCGGCATCGTCACGGTGGGCTTTTTCTTTGGCAATATCCCCTGGGTCAAGCTGCATCTGGACAAGATCATCTGGGCGATGATTCTGATTCCCGGCCTGGTGGTGCTGTGGGGAGCCTGGCAAGGTCGGCGCAAAGCGGCCTTGGCGAGCCGCCAGGAACACAAAAAAATGTGAGCTGCCAGCGCAATGCCGACAAAGGCTAGCGGTCTAAAACACTTGTAAACTCGGGCAGTTGCCCGGCCTTCCAGGGTTAATCGCCAACCTTCAAAAACAGATCCTGGTCCGGTGCAAAGTTGGCGTACAGCGGCATCAGCGCGCCACCCAGGGCGCGCGCATCCGGACCAACATTGCCAGCGATGATGTTGGCGTGCCACAGGCCTTCCCAGTTGTAGTGCTGAAGTGCTTCCTGGGTGGCTTCAATCAGTTGGGTCTGCAGGGTCCGGCTGAACGAGCCGTCGATGACCACCGCGTCAATGTCCAGAAAAGCCGTGCCGCTGACCACCGTGTGCGCCAGTGCCGTGGCAGCCTGGCTGATCCAGCCCTGGGTTTCTTCCGAGTAGGGTTCGCTCAGCGCACGTTCGTCATACGCCGCATGTGGGTCCAGCCCCAGGGCCAGAAAGCGCCGCTCCAGCTCCCACAATGAGGCATGGCTGATGAGCTGATCTGGCGGGGTTGGGTCAGAACTGATGCGCCGCGACAGCCGCATCGGCAACGATGCGACCGCACCGGCGTTGCCGTGCAGGCCACCATGCAGATGCGAGTTGATGACCAGGCCGCCACCGACAAAGGTATCGACAAACAGGTACAGGAAGTTTTTCAGGTCACGGCCACGCCCAACCACCAGTTCGGCCACACAGGCCGCCGATGTATCTTTGGCAAAGCTCACTGGCACCTCGGTCATGGCTTGCACCTCGGCACCCAGGTTGATCTGGTTCCAGGTTTCGGACTGCGCTTCGGACAGGCCCAGCATGCGGTGCCAGCCACCGAGCTGAAACGGTGCCGCCACACCGATGCCGACCAGCCGGTCTCTCAAAGGGCCAAGTGAATCAAGCATGCTGTTCATGTGCCGGGCAATCGTCGGCAGCAGGCTGGTTTTGTCGGGGAATTCATAGTCCAGGCTTTGGCGCTGGCGCACCTGCCCGGTGAAGTCCACCAGCAGCCAGTCGGCACTGCGCCGACCGATCTTGATGCCGATCGAAAAAGCCCCATCGGGGTTCAGTGCCAGTGGAATCGACGGCTGTCCAATGCGCCCGCGCAAGCGCTCGTGCTTGATGACCAGCAGATCTTCTTCCAGCCGGGTGGTGATCAGGCCGATGGTCTGGGCGGACAAGCCGGTCAGCCGCGCCAGATCAGCTTTGGGCAGGCTGCCGTTGAGGCGAATCGCCTGCAACACCACCCGCTCGTTGAACTGGCGCATGCCCACGTGGTTGGAGCCACGGGGGCGCAACAGCGCCGGGAAATCAGCAGCGGGGGCATGTCGGAGTGGTGTCATGGACGGAGATTTTCGCCGATCACACCCTTGCGCAGAATGAAGTTGCCAAATGGCTGCAATTCTCCCGTGACCACGATGGCGTAAGCGGCGCGGGCACGGTCGTAAAACGCAAAACGCTCGACTGGCTCGACGCTCTGCGTCGGCAGCAGGTGTGGCGTGATCAGTGCGATCACCTCGCGCTGCTGGGCCGAGCGGTAGTCGTCAGTCGCACCACTGACGGCCATGAAGGCCACCGGGTGCCGGACATCGGCAGCCAGTGGCAGCAGCGCGCTGATGGCCTCCACCACTTGCAGCATGGACGCACCGGGCAGGCGGATTACCGGCTTGCCGGTGGCAATGCTGTTGGCGGTGAAATTGGCATCACTGAGCACCAGCGCGTCGTCGTGGCCCATTTCCATCATGATCTTCAGCAGATCGGGGGTGAGCAGGGGGTTGATACCTTTGAGCATGTGGGTCTTTCAGGCCAGCGCAATTTCAGGCAGCTCTTCGACCGTCTTGGCACCGGTCATCACCGCCACCGTGTCGCTCATGCTGATGGTCTTGGGGTTGACCACGGCCGCCCGGCGACCCAGGCGCTGGATGTGAATGCGGTCAGCTACCTCAAACACATGCGGCATGTTGTGGCTGATCAGAATCACCGGCAGGCCCTTGTCGCGCACCCGGCGAATCAGTTCCAGCACCATGTTGCCTTCCTTCACGCCAAGTGCGGCGGTCGGTTCGTCCATGATCACCACGTGCTGCGCAAACGCGGCCGCGCGGGCCACCGCCACACACTGGCGCTGACCTCCCGAGAGCGTTTCCACCGCCTGCGTCATCGAGCGGATGCCGACCTTCAGGTCGTTCATGCGTGAAATCGCCTGCGCCAGCATTTCTTTCTTGTCCAGCAGGCGCAGCAGTTGGCCGATGAAGCCGGGCCTGAGGATCTCGCGACCCAAAAACAGGTTTTCGGCAATGCTCATGGCCGGGGCTACTGCCAGGTCCTGATAAACCGTTTCGATACCGGCGCGCCGGGCATCAATCGGCGACTTGAAGCGCACTTGCTTGCCGTCCAGATAGACCTCGCCTTCGTCGGGGATGTTGGCACCCGACAGCACCTTGATCAGTGACGACTTGCCGGCACCGTTGTCGCCAATCACGGCCATGATTTCACCGGCGCGCAGCTCAAAGTCAGAGCCATCGAGCGCGGTCACCTGGCCAAAGCGTTTGATGATGCCCTTCGCCTGCATCACCAGCGGGGCGTTTTTAAGATTGGAAGCCTGCGTAGCCATTACCTTGCTCCTTTGCGAGACATCTGGTCAGCAGCCACCGCCAGAATCACCAAAATACCGGTGATCAGGGTCTGGTACACCGATGCCACACCCATCAGGGTGAGGCCGTTGCGAAACACACCCACAATCACCGCACCGACCAAAGTCCCCAGAATGATGCCGCGCCCGCCAAACAGGCTGGTGCCGCCGAGCACCACGGCGGTGATGGCATCCAGGTTTTCGGTGGTTCCGGCGT
>DAOSLL010000401.1:0-4474 GCA_035368905.1 Rhodoferax sp. | reverse complement strand
CACCGCCGAGGGTGATGCCCGCTTTGTCAAAATTGCCCGCCATCTGAAAGAATGGCAGCCCGACGCGCTGGTGGTCGGGGTGCCTTTTCACCCGGACGGTGCCGCGCATGACAACACGGCACGGGCCCGGCGGTTTGCGCGCCAGTTGCATGGTCGCTTCAAATTGCCGGTGTTTGAGGTCGATGAACGCTACACCACGACCGAGGCCATCGGCAACGGCGCGCGCGATGCCGATGCCGAAGCGGCCTGCATCATTTTGGAACAATTTTTAAGGAATTTGCCATGAGTCAGATCGAGTCGGGTCAGGCCAGTCGGCCGGGCCAAACAACCAGTAATGTGGCAACGCAGGCCAGCCCCGATGTCGGTGCCTTGTTGATGGACGCGGAGTCCTTGTATAGCGAGTTGGTGCACAGTGTGCGGGCAATCTTTCGGCCCGGCATGCGCCTGCTGGGGGTGACTTCCGGCGGTGCCTGGCTGGCCCAGCGACTGCAGCAGGACCTGGGGCTAACCGAGCCGGTCGGCGTGATTTCCTCGGCCATGCACCGCGACGATTTTGCACGGCGCGGCATGACCGCAGCAGCGCAGACCAAAATTCCGTTTGATGTCAACAATGCGCAGATACTGCTGCTTGATGACGTGCTGTTTACCGGCCGCACCATTCGGGCCGTCATCAACGAACTGTATGACTTTGGCCGCCCGGCCAAAGTCATTCTGGCGGTGCTGGTGGACCGGGGTGGCCGCGAGCTGCCGATTCAGCCAGACATTTGCGCCGCCCGCATCCATCTGCCCGCCAGTCAGTCGCTGTCGCTGGCGCGCGATGCCTCAGACAAGTTCAGTTTCAATCTGAAAGCGCATTGACCATGCTCTACAAACGTAACCCGCAGCTCAACAAAAATGGCGAGCTGATCCATTTGCTGTCCACCGAAGGTCTGCCCAAGAGCATCCTGACCCAGGTGCTTGACACTGCCACCAACTTTGTCTCGGTGAGCGACCGCGAGGTCAAGAAGGTGCCGCTGTTGCGTGGCAAAAGTGTCTTCAACCTGTTTTTTGAGAACTCCACCCGCACCCGCACCACTTTTGACATCGCCGCCAAGCGCCTGAGTGCCGATGTGATCAACCTCGACATCGCCAAATCCTCGGCCTCCAAAGGCGAGACGCTGCTTGACACCATTGCCAACCTGAGCGCCATGGCGGCTGATATTTTTGTCGTGCGCCACAGTGAATCTGGCGCGCCCTATCTGATTGCCCAGCATGTGGCACCGCATGTGCATGTGATCAACGCCGGTGACGGTCGCCACGCACACCCGACACAAGGGCTGCTCGACGCGTACACGATTCGCCACTACAAGCAGGACTTCAGCAACCTGACGGTAGCCATCGTCGGGGACGTACTGCATTCACGGGTGGCACGCTCTGACATTCACGCCCTGACCACGCTGGGCTGCGCCGAAGTGCGGGTGGTGGGCCCAAAGACGCTGGTGCCGTCCGACATGGCACAAATGGGGGTGCGGGTCTGCCACACGCTTGAGGAAGGCATCCGGGGCTGCGACGTGGTCATCATGCTGCGCCTGCAAAATGAGCGCATGAGCGGTGCCTTGCTGCCGTCGAGCCAGGAGTTTTTCAAGAGTTTTGGCCTGACCCAGGAAAAGTTGCGACTGGCCAGGCCGGATGCCATCGTGATGCATCCGGGGCCGATCAACCGCGGTGTCGAAATTGACTCGGCGGTGGTCGATGGCAGGCAGAGCGTGATCCTGCCGCAAGTGACTTTTGGCATTGCGGTGCGCATGGCGGTCATGAGCATCGTGGCCGGCAATGATGCAACTCACACGGCATAGCGCCCAAGTGAGCAACTCAATAGACGCACCATGAACAAGCAAACCAATCTGTTGATCCGGGGTGGCAGGGTCATCGACCCGGCCCGTGAATTTGATGAAAATGCCGATGTAGCCCTTGCTGGCAATGCGCTGGTAGCTATTGGAAATATAGCGCCGGAGTTTCAGCCGGACATCGTTCTGGATGCCACTGGCTGTCTGGTGTTGCCGGGTCTGGTGGACCTGGCAGTGCACCTGCGCGAGCCTGGTTACGAGCATGCGCGCATGCTCGAATCCGAAATGGCAGCCGCCATGGCTGGCGGTGTGACCAGCCTGGTGTGCCCGCCTGACACCGACCCGGTGCTTGACGAGTCCGGCCTGGTCGAGATGCTGCGCTTTCGCGCCGAAAAATTGCAGCAGGCGCGGGTTTATCCGCTAGGCGCGCTAACGCGCAACCTGCAAGGTGCCACGCTGACTGAAATGCTTGAACTGACCGAGGCGGGTTGTGTCGCGTTCAGTCAGGCCGAGCTCGGCTTGAGCAACAACCTGGTGTTGCAGCGCGCATTTCAATATGCCAGCACCTATGGCTATGCGGTCTGGCTACGCGCCCAGGATTCCTTTTTGGGGCAAGGCGTCGCGGCCAGTGGGCCGCTGGCGACCCGCATGGGTTTAAGTGGCGTACCGGTGATCGCCGAGACCATTGCCATGCACACCATTTTCGAGCTGATGCGCGGCACCGGCGCACGGGTGCACCTGTGCCGCATCAGCAGTGCGGACGGGGTTGCGCTGGTGCGCCAGGCCAAGGCGCAGGGGCTGGCACTGAGTTGCGATGTCAGCATCAATTCACTGCACCTGACCGACAACGACATTGGCTACTTTGACAGCCGGGCCCGTCTGAACCCGCCGTTGCGCCAGCAACGCGACCGCGATGCGCTACGCGCCGGTCTGGCTGACGGCACCATCGATGCGCTGGTGTCGGACCACACACCGGTCGATGACGATGCCAAGGCATTGCCTTTTGCCCAGAGCGAGCCCGGTGCCACCGGGGTGGAACTGCTGCTCAGCCTGGCCTACAAGTGGCATCTTGACACCGGGGTCAAGCTCAGCCGGGCCTTGGCCGTGGTGACCGCCGGGCCGGCTGCGGTGCTCGGCAACACACTGGGCACGCGCCAGGGCCGCACCGGGCATCTGATGGCTGGTGGTTTGGCCGATATGTGTGTGTTTGATCCGCGTGCCGATTGGGTGGTGTGCGCTGCGGCGCTGGTCAGCCAGGGCAAGCACACGCCGTTTTCAGGCTATGAGCTGCCTGGTCGGGTGCGCTACACGCTGGTCGGCGGACGCGTGGCATTCCAGGCAAAGTGATTCAGTTTGGTGTGCGGTGCGGCGCTGGCGTTGACCGGACGCTGTTGCTGCCAGGCGTGAAACGGCGACCGCCAGACTACAATTCCTGTCTGGCGCAAGCTCTTCTTTGAAGCATGCGCAGACATGATGTCGGGCGGATGATCCACACTGGGGTTTCACAAGGACATATTGGCATGGCGATTCAATTGCAGGAAGATGGCACATCAGGAATGCTTCAGTCTGATGCGACGTTTGAGTCGGCCGCCGAGCTGTTTCGTGTGATGTCGGCACCGATGCGGCTGAAAATCATCAATTGCCTGTGCGATGGTGAAAAAAACGTCAGTTACCTGCTCACCAAGGTCAATACCACCCAGCCCAACATGTCGCAGCACCTCAACACCTTGTATCGGGCTGGCGTGTTGGGCAAACGCCGCGACGGTGTGCAGATTTTCTACCGCATCGCCGATCAGCGCATCGTGTCAATCTGCCAGGCGGTCTGTCATGACATCGCCAGCAAGCCCGAACCCACCTGACGCAAACCGGTGACAGGTGGCCTGCTCAGTGACTCGGCCCCGGGCCTGGCCCGCACGCATCAGCGCGGCAAGGGTCATGGATAACATTTGGAAAGCTGATTCATGATCCCTGTCAAAACCGAATCCGCCTGGCGTGGCACTTCAGATTGCCGCAAGTGCGGCATTCGTGACATGGTCTTGTTCGCCAATTTGAACGAGCATGATTTTGCCCAAATGCATGTTCCGATTGATGATCTGGAACTTTCTCAGGGGTCTTTTCTGTATACCGAGGGCAGCCCGGCGCAGAGTGTCTTTACCGTGCGCGCCGGCATGTTGAAACTGGTGCGCAGCACGCTCGATGGCAGGCAACGTATTGTTCGGGTGCTGCGCTGCGGGGATGTGATTGGCCTGGAGGCGCTGGCCACCACACACTATGACTGCGATGCCGTCGCCTTGACCCAAGTGGCGGTTTGCCGAATCCCGCTCGGGGTGATTCAGAAGCTCTCCAGCGGCAGTGGCCGCCTGCTGTCCCAACTGATGCTCAAATGGCAACAGACGCTCAAAGACGCTGATGACTGGCTGGCCGATCTGAACTTTGGCACAGCGCGCCAGCGGGTCGGCAATCTGGTGCTGAAGATGCGCAACCCGGACAACGGTGAAATCGCCATGTTGTTTTCACGCGAGGACATGGGCGCGATGCTGGACCTGAAGCTTGAAACCGTCAGCCGCGAAATCAGCCGTCTGGTGCGCGAGGGCAGCATAGAACCGCTCGACAAGCAGGGGCGCATCTACCGCGTATGCCATCCGGAT
>DAOSLL010000400.1:0-4490 GCA_035368905.1 Rhodoferax sp. | reverse complement strand
TGCCGCTGGACCAGATCTTTCCGCAGTCCAACGTCTCGCAACTGGTGCTGCTGCCTAAAGACCTGGCCACCCGCGAACTGTTGCGGGTTAAACTGCCAACCATCCTTGCGCAGGAATTTCCTGAGGTGCGTGGCCGCGTCAAGCTGCTGGCCAATGGTCCGCCGGTGCCTTACCCAGTGCAATTTCGTGTGATTGGCACTGACCCGCAGGTGCTGCGGGTGCTGGCCGATGAGGTCAACGCAGCGCTACGCCAAAACACCAACACCCGTGGTGTGAATGACAACTGGAACGAATCCATCAAGGTGATGCGGCTGGAAGTGGATCAGACCAAGGCGCGTGCGCTGGGGGTAAGCAGTCAGGCCATCGCGCAGGCCGCCAAGACCATGCTCGCGGGTGCCACGGTCGGGCAGTTCCGCGAAGGCGACAAGCTCATCGACATCGTGTTGCGCCAGCCGCTAGAGGAACGCCGAGCGATTACTGACCTTGCCAATGCGTATTTGCCGACGGCATCCGGCAGGTCGGTGCCTCTGACGCAAATCGCCAAACCAGTCTTCACCTGGGAGCCGGGCGTGATGTGGCGAGAGGGGCGCGACTACGCCATCACAGTGCAAGCTGACATTGCCGAGGGGCTGCAAGGTGCCACCGTGACGGCACAACTGATGCCAGAGCTCAAGCTGCTGGAGGACCGTTGGGTGCAAGCCGGGCATGGCGCTTACCGCATTGAAGTTGCCGGGGCCGTGGCCGAGAGCTCCAAGGGCTCGTCGTCGATTGTGGTAGGTATCCCGGTGATGTTGTTCATCACGTTCACGCTGCTGATGCTGCAGTTGCACAGTTTCAGCCGCGCCATGCTGGTGTTTTTGACCGGACCATTGGGCATTGCCGGGGTGGCAGCATCCCTGTTGCTGTTGAACCGGCCGTTTGGCTTTGTTGCGCTGTTAGGGGTGATTGCCCTGATGGGCATGATTCAGCGCAATTCGGTGATTCTGATTGACCAAATCGAGCAAGACCGGGCCCGAGGTGTGCCAGCCTGGGATGCGATTGTTGAATCTGCCGTGCGCCGCCTGCGCCCGATTGTGTTGACTGCTGCGGCCGCCGTGCTGGCCATGATTCCGCTGTCGCGCTCGGTATTTTGGGGGCCGATGGCGGTGGCCATCATGGGCGGGTTGATTGTGGCTACGGCACTGACTCTGCTGGCTTTGCCGGCCACATATGCGGCCTGGTTCAAGGTGACACCCCAGAGCAAATGACGGCTTGCGCAGATGCGACCTGGCATATTTGGCTGAATTGACCCTGCATTGAGCCTCTCCAGCGGGGTAAAATGGTCGGCTAACCAATTTTCTGGGGTAGTGTTTTACCGGCCCCTTTTGATTTGCGCGGGTGGCGAAATTGGTAGACGCACCAGGTTTAGGTCCTGACGGTAGCAATACTGTGCGGGTTCGAGTCCCGCCCCGCGCACCACTGAAAACGTACGAAAATCAACAACTTAGCTGAAGTTTTGGTTGTTGAGTGAAATGAATGACCTTCCCATCCGGTTTCATTGCATTCCTTTCACTGAATCCGAAGGTCGGCGAAGTTCTTGCGTTGCGGAGTAAGCCAAATGTCTTAGCGCGATGAGTGGCTTTGCGTTGATGGACCGCTTGCCGCACCAAGCAGTGCAATCGAGATTGATCCATTTGGCCGACTTGTCGCAGATTCCTTTGTGGCGATCAAATTCAACAAAGGTCGCCAGTAATTCCACTTCTAGATCTTTCATGTCGTTGTTGTTTCGCCATATGCCTTGCGTTTTGCAATGTCTGCGGCAGGGTGCCTAGACACGGATGATTTAGAAGTGGAACAACACTGGCAGGTAGCTTTCATGCGTTAGTCAATCTGGTGGCAATGGAAGGGCCGCATCGCAGAGGAGCGTGCATGAATTCAGAGGTGCCCGATAGCAGCCGATGCCGAGACTTTTGTACTGAATCAAATCGGAGAACCGAGCGTGGAAATTCTGCATGGTTGGCTCGATCAGTGGGTGTGGAAGCGAGGTCTGGCTGATGGCAAGACAAAAAGACCTCTCGCGCCAGGCTTCGACGCTACGAACTGCAAATAGGCGCCCGCAAACCCTTACTGCAGCCTGGAGGCTGCCGGAAATTGGTCTCGAAAGCGTGAATGTTGGGCCAGAAGTCGAGCCGAACAAATCATGCTGACTCCTGCTTGTAGTCCAGTGTGTTTTGATTTCATTGGTACATTAGAAACGGACCACTTTTGAAAACCGAGCCATTTGACAAGCTGAAAACAAGCCGATGTTGAACGATGCACTGATTCTTCTGCGCCGCGGTGTTGCCAGCAGCGTGAGCATGCTCGCTCCGCTGTTGGCGGTTTTCATCAGTGCCGGTTTGCTGTTGATTGATCCGCCCTTGATGCAAACGCTGCGCCATGCGGTGTTTGACCAGTACCAGCGAGCCTATCCACGCACCTACCAGCCGGTTGCCGTGCGCATCATTGACATTGATGAGGAGAGCCTGAGCAAGATTGGCCAATGGCCATGGCCGCGAACCCGAATCGCCGAATTGGTCCATCTCCTGCAGCAGGCGGAGGTTGCCGCAGTCGGGTTCGACGTGCTGTTTGCCGAACCGGATCGCACTTCTCCCAAGGCGATGCTCGATATCTGGACATTGCCAGCAGCAACGCGTCGCGATGTGGCCCGCTTGCCAGATCATGATGAATGGTTGGCCAAAACCATCAAGCCTGGCGGTGTTGTGCTGGGGTTCGCCGTTGAGCGCAGTGGCCAGGGTGCCGAGTTGCCTGCGCAGAAATACCGCTTTGTAAGCGTGGGCGAACCCGCGCTGCCCTTTGTCCATCCTTTTTCCAGGGCCGTGCCGTCGCTGCCCTTGTTGAGTGCCGCTGCTGCTGGCAATGGTGCCTTGACTTTCGTGCCCGACAACGACGGTGTGGTGCGCCGGGTACCGCTGCTGTTGCGCCTGGATGATGCCTTGGTGCCGTCGCTGGTGGCTGAAGTATTACGGGTTGGGCAAGGCGCAAGCAACTACATGGTGCGTACCTCGCCGACGCAAGGGGTTGGGCTGACCGAAGTCAGGGTGGGGCAACTGACGGTACCAACCACGCCGGCCGGGGAGGTATGGGTGCATTACACCGGTGCTGTAAAAGAACGCACCATACCCGCCTGGAAGGTTTTAACCGGGACCGTTTCAGCGGCAGATCTGAAGGGAACGATTGTGTTGGTAGGTACCTCTGCGCAGGGCTTGATGGACCTGCGGTTCAGCCCGCTGGGAGGTGTTATGCCAGGGGTTGAGGCACATGCGCAGATGCTCGAACAAGTGCTGTCCGACAGTTATCTGAACCGTCCGGCCTGGGCTCTTTCGATCGAAGCCCTGACCATTGTCATTGGTGGCTTGGCGCTGGGCACGTTTGCGCTGGTGACCGGTGCGGTTTTGTCTGCCAGTGTTACCTTGCTGACCATTGGCCTGATTATTGGCGGTGGCTGGCTGGCGTTCATTCAATATCAGCTACTGCTGGACCCGGTTACGCCAGCGCTGGGCATCTTCCTCGCCTTCCTGCTGTCCAGTGTCCTCCACCATCTCTCAAGCGAGCGTCGCCAGCGCTTTGTTCGGGCCGCGTTTTCGCGCTATGTGTCGCCCAATCTGGTGACTCACATTGTTGAACATCCAGCAGAACTTGAGTTGGGTGGACGGCGGCAGGATTGCAGTTTTGTATTCACCGACCTTGCGGGCTTCACCAGCCTGATGGAGAAAATTGACCCGGGCGAGGCGGTTGCCCTGCTTAACGTCTATCTGGACGAGATGATTGGCATCGCGTTCGCCCACAATGGCACGCTTGATCGTATCGTTGGCGATGCCGTTGCGATCATGTTTTCGGCACCGGTGCAGCAATTTGACCACCGCCAACGTGCGCTGAACTGTGCCATTGCCATGCAACGATTTGCCACGCGTTACGCGGACGATTTGAAGGCCAAAGGCATTGCCTTTGGTCACACCCGCATGGGTGTTCACAGCGGCGAAGTGATTGTCGGGAATTTTGGTGGATCAACCATTTTTGATTACCGTGCTCTGGGCGATCCGGTCAATACAGCTTCTCGGCTGGAGAGTGTCAACAAACACCTGGGCACCCGAATCTGCGTGTCAGAGGCCACCCTGGCGGGTTGCACTGGTGTCGTGACGCGACCGGTGGGGCGCCTGGTACTCAAGGGCAAGTCGCAGCCTCTGATGGTATTTCAGCCAATCCATGATGGGCTGGAGTTGGCCGGGGCTTCAACAGAAGACCCAGATTACGCTGCCGCCTACGCCTTGTTAACCCAGGATACACAGGCCGCAATACGCGCTTTTGAGCAACTGGCCAAAGCCAGGCCCAATGACCCCTTGGTCATATTGCACCTCCACCGGCTGCAAGAGAAGCACGATGGTGACCTGATTGTGATGACTGAAAAATAAGCAACTATTCGGGCTGCGCGGGTAGCCTGGCACCGCATCGCC
>DAOSLL010000399.1:0-4493 GCA_035368905.1 Rhodoferax sp. | reverse complement strand
CACCACCAGCAGGTTGGGGCGCGCCAGCAGCGGCACAATTCTCAGGCGCAAAGCCGTCGCCATGTTGACTTTTTCCAACGCCTTTGGATCAATCGGGAAGTGGGTGACATCAACCACCGGGTAACCCATCTTGCGAACCATGGCGGCTTGGAGCTTCTTGCGGGTTAAGAACCCGATTCGGATCAGCAGTTCCCCAAGTGGCTCGACGGGGTTCTGTTTCTGCAGATCGAGGGCTTGCTGAAGCTGATTCTCGGTCACGTAGGCGATGTGCCTGAGGGCTTCACCCAACCGCAGCAATGGCATTCTGGCCTGACTGTCTAGCGCCTGCAGAAGCTGGCTCGGCGAAGTCACCAACGCCTCGGCCAGAGCCTCCTCTTGTTTCGGCTCTGACTCGGGACTGGCAGTTGCCTCGGCAGGCATGAGCGGGCTCACTGTTGGCTTGGGCAGTTCCAAGGCTGGCGCGGCAATCACGCGGTCGTTACCTACAAACTCCAGGCGAAGATAAGCCTCGCTCGGGATGAACTCAAGCTGCAAGTGGCCAAGGTCGTTCACCGGCGTGTACAAAAACAGGCCAAAAGGCATCTGCACATGCCCCAGCGTCAGGCCTGACAGGATGCTGCCATCAACCAGGTACAGAAGGTAACGGGATGCTTGAACGTCAATCGATTTGTCAGCAGGGGACTTATTGCCTGTTTGCTTGACTGGTTCAAGGGCCGTATTGAGAATCAGACGATGAAAATTTGAAAAAGCCAGCGACACCATCGACCTGGCGCGCTCAATCTGAATCAGGATTTTCTTTTCAGTCGGGACGACAGCAAACAGGGTGCAGTGCCGACTGCCACCAATGGAGCCCTCAATGTCACATTCTTGCGGCTCCAACAAAATTGCCGCCGCGCTGTAGTCGGCAAATGGCGGTGGTGGCCATCCAAAAATCGACGCAGGCGGAGCGACCGGCGCAGCAGTTTCGCTGGACAACGATTCAGACACCAGCGGTTTCGTCGGATCACGCGAGGGATTGATTGGCGTTGACAACATAGACGCATCATGCCCGATTTTTTGCCTTTTGAGGAAGGCCAGGATTGAGGTAAGTCTCTAATTCACCATGTCGTTTTACGGTAACGTACAGCGCAGGCTTGCCACCCAGCTATCTGGCCGCGCCCGGAGATTTTTTATGCTTGACTACCTCATCATCGGCGGCGGCTCTGCTGGCTGCGTATTGGCGTCACGCCTGACTGAAAACCCTGACATCTGCGTAGCCCTGCTCGAAGCCGGACCGGTGGACAGCAGCGTGCTGATTCATTGTCCGGCCGGTCTGGCCGGGCTCGCCAAGTTCAGCCTGCTGGGCTGGAACCTGAACACGGTGCCGCAACCGGGCCTGAACGGCAGGTCAGGCTACCAGCCACGCGGCAAGGTGCTGGGCGGGTCGAGTTCACTCAATGCCATGGTTTATGTCCGCGGCCAGCGGGCTGACTATGACCATTGGTCGGCGCTGGGTAACCCAGGCTGGTCGTTTGACGAGGTGTTGCCCTATTTCAAACGCGCCGAACACAACGAACGTGGAGCAGATGCCTTCCACGGCAGCGGTGGACCGCTCAATGTTATGGATTTGCGCAGCCCAAACAGATTTGGCAACTTGTTTGTGCAAGCTGGCGCGCAGGCTGGCTTCAAGGTCAATGCCGACTTCAATGGGGCGGATCAGGAAGGTGTCGGAACCTACCAGGTGACGCACAAGAATGGCGAGCGCTGCAGCGCGGCCAAGGCATACCTGACACCAAATCTGGCCCGCCCGAACCTGCATGTGTTGACTGGTGCCCACACCACCCGAATACTGCTGGAGAGAAAGCGTGCAGTCGGCGTGGAGTTCGTGCATGAGGGCCAACTCAAGCAACTCAAGTGCCAGCGCGAGGTGCTGCTGTGCGCCGGGGCCATCCAGTCACCGCAAATCTTGATGCTTTCGGGTATCGGCCCACACCAGCACCTGGTGGATCGCGGCATTGCAACCCAGCACAACCTGCCAGGCGTCGGGCAGCACTTGCATGACCACCCGGACATCGTGCAGGTGGTGAACGTGCCTCAGGCGAAAGACCTGTTTGGACTGTCGCTGACCGGCGCTGTCAAGACCCTGAAGGGCATTTTCGAGTGGCGCAAGCTGCGCAGCGGCATGTTGACCACCAACTTTGCCGAGGCTGGTGGTTTTATCAAAAGCCAGCCGGGAGAAGCCACGCCCGATCTGCAACTGCACTTTGTCATCGGCAAGCTTGTCAACCATGGCCGCACCCTGACGATGGGCCACGGTTTTTCCTGCCATGTCTGCATCCTGCGACCGCTAAGCCGGGGCAGTGTCACGCTGGCCAGCAAAGATCCGATGTCGCTACCCTTGGTAGACCCCGACTTTTTGGGCCACCGCGACGACATGGACCGCCTGATTCGCGGCTTCAAACTGATGCGCAACATTCTGGCGCAACCCGCGTTGGCGCAGTTTGGCGGGCGCGAGCTTGACTCCACGGCAGGCGCGCAAACGGATGCACAGATAGAGCAGGTGATCCGCGACCATGCTGACACCATCTACCACCCCGTCGGCAGTTGCCGCATGGGCAATACCGACATGGACGTGGTTGATGCGCAGTTGCGCGTGCACGGCATGCAGGGCTTGCGGGTGGTCGATGCATCCATCATGCCTCGCGTGGTCAGCGGCAACACCAATGCACCGGTGATGATGATTGCGGAAAAAGCAGCCGACATGATCCGGGCTGACCAGGCAGCCGCGACCGCTGCCGCAGTGCGGTGTTGATCACGCGCGCCACCGAGTTTTTTTGATGTGCCCGATTGGCGTTGCGCCGATGCGCTCGCTCGCGGCCGAGGTCACGCAAAGCAACAAACTGACTGATTGGGTCGGCGTGGCATTTGCAATCCGGCATATCACCCCGGCAGGTGCGTCGCCTCGCTCTGCAGGCCAGACAGGTAAAAGGGAAGATCAGCATCACAATTTGCAAAAGCGCCGGGCTTGTCGGTACTAGAATTTCCAGGAGTCTGTCGAACTGATGAATCGGGGACCGAGAATCAGGCCCAGCGATGCCAGTTTGTGCCGGAATTGCCGACCCACAGCCCAGTTGTGGGTCAAAAAGCCGACGCAAAAAGGGCTGCTGCGGTCGGTGCGCAGCCGATGCACCATAAGCCAAGCAGGCTCCCAGGCCCCGGTGTCCGGGCCACAAATCAAGCGATATGCTGGTGTTTGCTTGCCCGGACGCGATGCGCAACCCCATAATCGGCTCTGTCCAACCCTGCTCTTGATCAAGTACGCAATATGGCAACCCAGTCTGACCCGAACCATCCCACTCCTGACTTTTCCGCGTCGCTGGCACCGCAGATGGCGGTCGTGTTTGCCGACGTTGCCGGTAGCACCCGGATGTACGATACGCTGGGAGATACCCGTGCCAAAGAACTGGTTGACGAGTGCCTTGCACTGATGACCGAGGTGGTAAAGCAGCACAACGGACGCGTCATCAAGACCATCGGCGACGAAGTGATGTGCGTGTTGCCCAGCGCTGACAGCGGCTGCCTGGCGGCAATGAAAATGCAACTTGGCATCGATGAGCTGCTGGCTTACGGAAGTATCAAGCGCGCCATCAGGGTGGGGTTTCACTTCGGCCCGGTGATCGAAGAGAAAAACGACGTTTTTGGCGACACCGTCAATCTGGCAGCGCGCATGGCGGGCTTGGCCAAGGCCCAACAGATCATCACGACGGCCTCGACGGTACAGCAATTGTCACCTGCCATGCGCTTCATTACCCGGCGCATCGCTGCGCTGTCGGTCAAGGGCAAGGGCGACGATATCGAAGTCTATGATGTGATCTGGCAACCCAATGATTCAGTGACGATCATGGCACCAGCGTTTAACAGCATCGCCAGGGTCGCAGAACTTCATCTGCAGCACGGCAACACCCCGCTGGTGCTGACACAAACCGACAGTGCCATTGTGCTGGGGCGGGATGCGGGATGCGACCTGGTGATCAGTGGCCATACCGTTTCGCGACAGCACGCGCGCATAGAGCGACGGCGCGACAAGTTTTTTCTGATCGACCAAAGCACAAATGGCACCTTTTTGTCAATTGTTGGAGAACCAGAGATCACATTGCGGCGCGAGGAGGTCGTGCTGCGCACGCAGGGTCGCATTGCTCTGGGGCATAGCGTGGACCTGATGACCGACGAAGTCATCACGTTCGCAGTGCGCGGATAGGGGCAATGCAGCGCCGGTGCAGGGTTCGCCGGGGGTAACAAGCCCTTCGAGCCTGGTCACGCCGAAGCCGGGGTGCCTGGTCAAATGGTTGGTAACGCATGCGAGGGTGCCCGAAAGGCCTTCGGCGACATGTGCCGTCAAACCTGCCCATTGCGGTTGCGCCATCCTGGTCCAGGGCAGTTGACGTGATTGCCTAAGCCAGACGAGCCGGAATTGGACGGCCTTCGTCGCGAGGGCGCGACTCCTACACAAACAG
>DAOSLL010000398.1:0-4494 GCA_035368905.1 Rhodoferax sp. | reverse complement strand
GCCTGATCGGCACCAACAACATCGACAGCAACTCGCGCCTGTGCATGAGCAGCGCGGTGGCCGGCTACAAGCAGACGCTGGGCATGGACTCGCCGCCTGCCTGCTATGACGATGTCAACCATGCCGGCACGATTTTTATCGTCGGCGCCAACCCGGCCTATGCCCATCCGGTATTGTTCCGGCGCATTGAAGATGCCCGCAAGGCCAACCCGGCGCTGAAAATCGTCGTTGCTGACCCGCGCCGCACCGATAGCGCCGAAATTGCCGACCTGTACCTGCCAATCTTGCCCGGCACCGACGTGATGCTGTTCAACGGCATGGTGCACCTCATCCTGTGGGAGGGCTGGCTTGATACCGGCTTTATCGCCGCCCACACCAGCGGCTTTGAGGCCCTCAAGAACACCGTGCGCGACTGCACCCCCGAGCTGGCAGCGCAAATCTGCGGCATCAGCCCAGAGGCGCTGCTGCAAGCCGCCCGGCTGTTTGCCGGCCTGGCAAGCAGCGACAGCGCCCGGTCTGGGTCAAACGCAATGGCTGCCCGCAGCCCCACCCTTAGCCTGTACTGTCAGGGGCTGAACCAGTCCAGCAGCGGCAGCGCCAAAAATGCCGCGCTGATCAACCTGCACCTGGCTACCGGCCAAATTGGTCGGCCTGGGGCCGGCCCGTTTTCGCTGACCGGCCAGCCCAACGCCATGGGCGGGCGCGAAGTTGGCGGCATGGCCAACCTGCTCAGTGGCCACCGCGACCTGGCCATCCCGGCCCACCGCGCCGAGGTGGCTGCGCTGTGGGACGTGCCAGAGGTGCCGTCCAAACCGGGCAAAACAGCGGTTGAAATGTTTCAGGCGGCAGCCGATGGCGAGATCAAGGCGCTGTGGATTGCCTGCACCAACCCGGCGCAAAGCATGCCCGACCAGAGCATGGTGCGGCGTGCTTTGGAGCGGGCCGAGTTCATCGTGCTGCAAGAGGCCTTTGCCACCACCGCCACCTGCGCCTTTGCCGATCTGCTGCTGCCAGCCTCGACCTGGGGCGAGAAGGACGGCACGGTGACCAATTCAGAGCGCTGCATCAGCCGGGTTCGCGCGGCCGTGCCCGCGCCTGCGCAGGCGCGTCACGATTGGCAGATTGCCACCGACTTTGCGCAGCGGCTGCAAGCCTTGTTGCCTGCTCGCACGCCGACAGCGCGTTTTATGCATGGCAGCTTATTCCCCTACGAAACCCCAGAATCCATCTGGAATGAGCACCGCGAATCGACCCGTGGTCGTGACCTCGACATCACCGGCATGAGCTACGCCATGCTGGAAGCCGCGCCGCAACAATGGCCGCTTAAAGCCGGCCAGACCAGCGGCCAGGCGCGGTTGTACGAAGACTTGATTTTTCCCATGCCCGACGGCAGAGCCCGCTTTGTCAACACCCGCTACAAGCCGGTGGCTGAACCGCGCCAGGTGCGTTACCCGTTTTCGCTGACCACCGGCCGGCTGCGCGACCAATGGCACGGCATGAGCCGCACCGGCACCTTGGGCCATTTGTTTGGCCATGTCAGCGAACCCGGCCTGGCCATGCATCCGCGCGACATGGCCCGGCTGCAGTTGGCAGACGGCGACCTGGTGCAGGTCAGCAGCCCACGCGCGGCCCTCATGGTGCGCACCCAAAGCAGTCCAGAGGTCGCCATCAACCAGGCTTTTCTGGCGATGCACTGGGGCGAAGAGTTTTTAGGCGGGCGCAGTGCCACCGGCGAACGCCTGGCGGGGGTCAATGCGCTGATCTCGCCAGTCTGCTGCCCGGACTCCCGGCAACCCGAGTTCAAGCATGTTGCCGTCAACATTCGCAAGGTTGATTTGCCCTGGCAACTGCTGGCAGTGGCCTGGCTGCCTGACGATGGCGTGCTGGCAGCCCATGCGCAATTGCAGGCGATCATGGGAGAGTTTGACTTTGCCAGTTGCGTACCTTTTGCCGAGGGTGCCAGCACCAGCCAGCGGCGCAGCGGTTTGCTATTTCGCGCCGCGCACCGCCAGTCGGTCGAGCCTGCCGTTCTTGACAAGATCGAAGCCCTGATGCAACTACAGGGGGTCGATATATTGCGCTACGCCGACAAAAAGCGCGGCCAGCACCGGGCCATTCGCCAAAGCGAGGATGAGACACAAACTTTGCTCACCGGCTTTTTGCTGGCCGGCGACACCAGCGCCCAAGGCTGGATGACCACCTTGCTGAAGGAATCCCTGCCAGCTCAGACCTATGGCCGCGCCTTGCTGCTGCCACAGGCCAGGCCACCGCTGCCAATGGCATCACGCGGCCAACAGGTGTGCGCCTGCTTTGATGTGAGCGATGCCGCGATCAATTCGCACCTCGCCAGTTACACGGGGGCTGCCGCAGACGCGCTGGCCTCGTTGCAACAGGCACTGAAATGCGGCACCAACTGTGGCTCCTGCATGCCACAGGTGCAACGGCTGGTGCGTGCCATGCAGACGCAGACAGCAATCCGGTTGGTCGCTTGAATCGGCAGCACCTTATGACAAGCTTTGCAACTTCATTGACCTTGGTGCCGCGCCCCGGCCCGAGCGGCAAATGCACCCTGGTGGGGGCCGGTCCGGGCGACCCCGAACTGCTGACGCTCAAAGCGCTCAAGGCGATTCAGGCAGCCAGCGTGCTGTTGGCTGACGATTTGATCAGCGAAGAAATTCTCGCTCTGGCCAGCCCGAAAGCGCGCATCATCCGCGTCGGCAAGCGCGGCGGCTGCAAATCCACCCCGCAGGCCTTCATCGAAAAGCTCATTTTGCTGGCGGTGCGCGAGGGTGAAAACGTGGTGCGCCTGAAGGGTGGAGACCCCTTCATCTTTGGTCGGGGTGGTGAAGAGGTGGCGCGCCTGCAAGCGGCTGGTGTGGTTGTCAGCGTGGTCAACGGCATCACCGCAGGTCTGGCGGCAGCCAGCTCTTTGGGGGTGCCGCTGACGCACCGCGACCAGGCACAGGGGGTGGTGTTTGTCACTGGCCACACCAAGCCGGGTGGCCTTGGCATTGATTGGCCCAGGTTGGCCAGCATGGCGAACCACCTGCGGCTGACGCTGGTGATCTACATGGGTGTGCGCGGTGCAGCACAGATTGAGCAGGAATTGCTGCATGGCCTGCCCGGCCAGACTCCGGTGGCCATCATTCAGAATGCCAGCCTGCCGACACAGCGCCACGCCGTATGCACGCTGGCCGGGCTCAACGCCACTTTGTCCAGCAAGGGACTGGCCAGTCCGAGCGTTATCGTGGTCGGTGATGTGTTGCAAGGATTGCTGGCATTGCAAGACAAACCTGCGAGCCATCAGTACTCCGTTCAACATCAATCGGCTAAAAACTTGAGGTACTTGCAGAATTCAAAAACTGAAGAAGCCTGCATCTGTCTCGGTGCCTAATTTTTAGGCACTTTTAGAAGTCGGGCACAAAACAGAGCGCTACAGCATCAATTTATCCTTTTTGTTCATGGGCCACCCTCGCAAGGCGCTGCGAACTGGTTTTAGAGTTGATTTTGGCCAGCTTGTTGTGTTTTTGCGTCACATCAGCAACCTTGTAAATTGATCGGCGCACAGTGCCACTACCCGCAGCATCAGGTGGCACATCACCTTGGCATGGCCACGCACCTGAACGTGACGGGCTCCAAATTCAGCCTTGAGTCGCGCATTGCAGCGTTCAGCCGTCGATCGAATCTTGTAGCGTTCTGCCTCATCGGGCGCGAACTCTTTCTTCTCTCCTTTGCGCGGGTTGTGGTCAATCAAGGGCACGCGTCCCGCAGCTTGAATGTCCTCGCGGATTACAGTGCTGCAATAGGCCGCATCCATCAATTCGTAGCAGGTATCGACCCGCTGAGCGCTGATGCGTGAGGAGCGGCCATGCAACCCACGTTCGCACCGGTCAGAACGGTGCTAATGGGCACGCCACAGCAGGCTGTATCGAGGTGCAGCTTGTAGCCTTTCCAGCTGATCTTGTAGGCCTGTGCATTTTTCTTTGTGCCCGTGGCGCAAGCTGTGTCAAGCTCAAAGAGCATTTGCTCCAGCGTCTGGTCGCGCTGGCGCTGCAGTGGACTTGGCTCAGGCGTGGGGCGAACTTCGCCCTTTTGGGGACGCCATGGGGATGCGGCGTGCACCAGCGGCAAACAGCAGCAAGGGAATGGCCGTGAGTAGCCCGGCCAGCAGCAGCCAGCCCAGCGTGCTGGCGTCGCCGTGCACCAGCGCGCCCTGTCCGTGCCAGGCCCACCACGCCAGCAAGCCTACTGCAAATGGGGCCAGCAACAGGGTTTCCAGCGTCAGGCCCTCCAGCGCGCCTAGCTTGGCCACCTTGCGCAGCAGGCCATAAACGCCAAAGGTAGCCGTCAGGCCAAGGAGATTGAGAGTGCATGGCCTGGATGTTTGCCTTGATCACGGCATTGAGGGCTTCAAGCGCTATGTGGCATGGGCGGTGGTAGCCAGAAATGTTCATCGCATTGGGGCTATGCTGTGGCAGCAGGATGTGGCCCAAG
>DAOSLL010000397.1:0-4507 GCA_035368905.1 Rhodoferax sp. | reverse complement strand
ATCGAAAAGAACGACAGTGACCAGGCAGCAAGCAAACCAAGGACTGCAACGGTGAAAACTGACGATCAACTGCGGCAATACCAGCGCGCAATCCGTGGCAGGGACGTACCGGGTTGCCCATGCCATCAACCGCTTAACCACTATTCAAAGATTTGACATGAAAACCAGTACTGCATCCGATGCGCCCGCATTCATTGTCGGTTCCCCTCAGGAACCAGTTGCCGCCGTTGAGCCGCTCAAGAAATTTGCCTTGATCGGCAAGGGCCTTCACGGAGAGGATCGCCCGGTTGGGTTTTACACAACGGCGACAAGATCGCATCCTGGCGGGCTGACGGAGCTTTTTGGGGCAGTATCTGGGGCATATTGACAGTCGCCGCTGTACTTTTCCTGCCACCAGTTGGCACGGCACCTGAATTGCCGGGTTGCGAGGGCCGGTATGTCCATCTGATTCCATTTTCATACCAGTCGGACAGTTTGCTGCTTCGCCCTGCGGTGGCTTAGCACTGTCTGCGGCTTCGTGCCGAATGTCGCATTGGTCTGGAAACGCAATGAGTTCAACACTCGTCAGCAACTTCGCTACCGGCTCAGGTTGTTTCATCATTGCCTGGGTTGACGCGAAGCGTTTGTGTGCAAGCGCACAGAGAATGTTCTGCCGACTTTCTAGCATGAGTCACCGAGGAAATCGATCATGAACAAAGAAAAGGTATCGCTTCTGATAGCCATAGGACTTGTGCCGTTGCTGGCCGGTTGCGTCAACCAAAAACTGGCCGCAAACACCCAGCAAAACGCACCAACGACGCAGGTGCTGTTGATTCGACTGCACCCCGAGGACCTCCGAACAGGGGGTCTCTCAATCATTACGCCATCTTCGGCAACCGGGCAGGAAGAAGACAGGCAAGCGTTGGCACTCGCCTTTACCGAAGTACTGCTGAAGGTTCGCCCGGACCTGCGTATCGTGCCGCTCCCGCAAACCCTCAGTGCGATCAATCGCACGGGATTGACGCGCGAATACAGGCAGATGTTCGAAGACTATCGCTTGGCTGGCATATTCGACAACGAGGCGCTCCAGAAAGTGGCACGGGTAACCGGAACGCGTTATGTGGCGCAGCTCAAACTCGGAACGTTCCGGCAAGAGTCCAAAGACCGGTTTGGCATGTTGGGCTTGCGGGTGCTGCAAACCAAAACCAGCACTATCCGGCTGTTCCTCCAAATATGGGACAGCACCGACGGCTCGGTGGCATGGGAAGGCGCACAGGAATCAACGCTTTCGCACGAATCGCTGGCGGAGGAATATGTGTCGATGAAGAGCATTGTCCAAGAGTCAGCACGCGACCTCCTGGCACGATTGCCATAGGTTATGAGGAAGGGTGGCCCCCCGGGCACGGTTGCATTTGCTCGCCAGCCGCTCCTGGCCTGCTTGGCTCACAGGCTGGACGTTCGTGTCAGCGAAAGCGGTTCGGACCGCGCGCTTGTCAGTCTGCCACAGGTGGAGCTGCGGCTAGCGGCAGCAGTGTTTTGCCGATATTGCGCTGCTGCGGACATCAGATCGCGTCATGTCCGCTCATCGCAGTTTGGCCAGATGCACCCAAATTTCATCTCGCCGCAAAAACCATGGCGTGAACGGCGCGTTGTAGCGGGCATGCACGCATTTCCATGGTGATCACTTGCATGGCTCCGGCCTGAAAAGTCGGCCGGTTTGGTAAACACCGGAGTCAATGCTGGGTCGGCATACGCTCCAAATGCAGTTCAGTTTTCAGTTGGCAGCAACAGGAGGCATTGCGTTTGGCCCAATACGATGCAGACGTGTCACTTGCACCGTATACCCGCGTGGTGCACCGTTTGATTGTCTTGATCAGACACGGCCCCGGCGGCGGCGCAACTTTGCAAGACAGCCAACCAGCCCAACGGTAACCAGCACAATGCTTGCTGGCTCGGGGACGCTTTGCAGTGGCTCGGCATACAGAAAATCGTCCATCACCACAACGTCGTCATTCAGGTTGCCCAGCACGCCATTGGCAATAATCGTATTCAGGCCCGAAGTGAGGCGAACCCGGCTGATTCTTTCTCCGGCATCGGCAACCGCACCGACGAAGCTCAATCCCTGGTTCCCGGCGACTAAAGCACTTCGGGAGAAAATCATCAAATCGTTCTGATCGAAGAACTCGATCTTCGTCGCACCGGCTACTTCTACATCAACGAAGATCGCCGCAAAGGCACTGGTGGTGGCAGCCGTCGTCGTACCTGGCAGGTAGAACAGAACATCCGTGATGTTGCTGCCGACAGCAGTGAAAAGCCGCTGCGAGCTGAATGTCTGAAAGTCGCTGGGAAAACCGAACAGCGCGGGCGTGGCCGACCCGGCGTTGGCGCTCACGAGGAAGCCCGTTCCTGGCGTGCTCAATACAACCCCTCGGGGAGAATTGACGTTGAAGAAATCGGCAGGCAAGTTATTCGGGTCGGAGAATTGGGTAGGTACACCGTCCCAGTTGATCTCTCGGCGAAGGCCGCCGAACGAGCCATTGGCACCTGAGACCGTTCCGCCACCGACGGCCGTACGAAAGGCATCTCGCGACAAGGTGACGTCACTGGGGTTGGCACCAGCCGACTCGAAAGCGACAAAGCCAGCCCAAGCCGTAGGAATCAAAAGAAACGCGGCAAGGGATGCAAAAAATATGCGTGGTTTCACGGAACCTCCTGATTCATGCAACTTGAAAAAATGACCAATCCCGTTTTCATCTCATTGCAGGTGGATATGAGGGCAGAGATAAAACAGAATCAGACACGTAGGTATGCCCAACACTTAACCGCATGCTGGTCATTCGGCATCCAAAGCAATACCTGAGCCAAACTCAGAAAATACTCGTAACACACTGTATTGATTGAAGATTTTTCCAGGTGGCGCTGGTCTTGGGACGATGTTTCGCCCACCATGTAACGTTTTTCGACAGTTATTGGGGGGGTTTGGGCCTCTTCGGCAGGCCCCATGTCGCTACTGCGGCACCGGAAAGCGCCGCATACAAAGCCGATGGCGGCGCTCTTTTGTCGAGTGCCCGCCAGAATTGAGCCGGGTCCGAACGGCGGCAGATCAACCGTGTTGGAGCAGGCCGTCCGCTCAGACGGTTGCAGCAGGTACCAAACGAGCCCTGCCCGACAAAAAAGAACCCAGCGGGTAAAGGCTGGGTTAAATCTCTTGCGAGCTGTGCTGTGGGGTGAAGTAGCACAGAGGCTTTTGGAAGGCCCAAGCCAAATATAGCGCTTTGCGTTGCATACAACTGTTCGCCAGCACACTGTCCGATACCGGTACACCGTTGCTTCAGAGCGCACCCATGGCGCAAAACAGCAAGCGGCGCGGAAACTCCCCATCGAGGTTAGAGGGCAGCTTCTGAAAGAGTGATCGGGCTCTGTCAGCCAATTTTCCAAAGCTGAACTGCGATAGAGCAATGGCTGAACTGTAAAAAGTAGCGGCCCCCCTGATGCGCCCCAAAATCGCTATGCCTGGGTGGCTGAGATGCCCCGAGCAGTTTCGCCTAGCGCCCGTAGGTGGCAGTGAAGCTGGCCTTGCCCAAGAGCGCAGGGCCAACCCCTTTGTTCAGCACGAACCCAAACAAGCCTGCCGTGCCGGTCTTTGGAACACCGCCAGCCACCTCCAATTGCGGGACCGCCAGCGCAAACAAGGTGAATATGTAGCGGTGTGGCTTGTCTCCAGTCGGCGGGCAGGGTCCACCGTAATTGCCGTTGCCACCCGTTGCGCCAGTATCCATAAAGTCAGTATTTCCCCCAAATGCGCCTGGCGGCAAGGCCGTAGCGCCGTTTCCCGCTCCCTGCGCCAAACCGGACACGCTTGCGGGAATGTTGTAGACCGCCCAGTGCCAGAACCCGCTGCCCGTAGGCGCATCCGGGTCGTAAACCTGCAGTGCCAGCGATTTCGTGCCAGGCGGGACGTTTGACCATTGCAAGGCAGGTGAAACGTTGTCACCCTTGCAGCCAAATCCGTTCAACACAAACTTGTTGGCGAATGTGCCGCTTGCCAGGTCGCTACTGGACAGCGTAAAGGCCGGTGTTTGGGCCTGGGAAGTGACGGCTGCAATAATGCCAACCGCCAATGTCAGGCCCCGTATTCCAAGTTTCATGGCATCTCCTTAAAGTGTGCTTTCTGACCAAACCAGCGCCGCAAATGCTAGCTGAAATCCTAAACGCGAGAAAGGAAACTTACCCTATCTTTCGCAGCAGTGTTGGTGGCAGAGTCCCAATACCTGGCGCGCTTCAGCGGCCGCTGATGTCAGGACTGGCCGCCAGGCTTTCACTGCGCGCAGTGCGACGGCGGCCGGTAATCCCAGTTTCCCGGATGCCTGAAAAAATCCCCAACAGTGCCTCATTCAGGCCGAAGTCTTCTTTGAGCGAGATTGGCGCAGTGGCAAATCTGTTGTCACCGCCCGGTGCGAATGTCGAGCCGCTGGCTATGGCCAGTCGCCGGGCATGCTGGAAGTCACCCCAGGGTTTGCCGGGCAGC
>DAOSLL010000396.1:0-4509 GCA_035368905.1 Rhodoferax sp. | reverse complement strand
GTTCCTTGACGTCCTGGCCATCGATGATGAATTCCTGCGGCTCGACCAGCAGCAGGCGCTGGTCGGTGGAGATGTTGATGGCCTTGGCGGTTTCCACCACACGGGCCACGTCAGCAGCCGTGACTTCGCGGTCCTTGATGGCCACCATGCCGTGCGAATTGATACCCCGGATGTGGCTGCCGGTGATGCCGGTGTAGACCCGGGTGATCTTGCAGTCGGCCATCAACTCGGCTTCGCGCAGCGCCTGCTGAATGCTTTGCACGGTGGCATCAATGTTGACCACCACACCGCGTTTCAAGCCATTGCTGGGGGCCACGCCCAGGCCGGCCAGCTTGAGCTCGCCACCAGGCATGACCTCGGCCACCACCACCATCACCTTGGCGGTGCCGATGTCCAGACCGACAATCAAATCCTTGTATTCTTTTGCCATGAAGTCACCTGTTGTCTTGGGTTGCTGTTTTTTTCATCTCGTCACCTGCCAGTGTGCTCACGCCAGTCATGCGGATCGCATAACCATCCGAGTGGCGCAAATCGACCGATGCCAGTTGGCTTGGGTTGCGCTGGTAACGAGCTGTCACCTGCGCCACGGTTTTCAGAAAGCGCTCGGCACGTGCCATCAACTCAGCCGTCTCGCCGCTACCGAGCTCCAGCTCGGTGCCAGTGTCAAGCTGAGCCCGCCAGCCGCCGCGCGCGGTGAGTTCGAGTTGGTCCAGCGTCAGGTCCATCGGTGTGAACAAGGGCTGCAAGGTCTGGTGCATCGCCAACACCTGGGCTGACTGGCCCTCCGGCCCGTTCAGGCGCGGCAGGTTGTCCTGTTCGATCTCGCCAACATTGGCCTCAAACACTTCACCAAAACTGTTGACCAACCTTGATTCACCCTCTGCACCCCAAAACGCCACCGCCTGGTGTTCCTGCAACTGTACCTTCAACCGGTTGGGAAATTCGCGCCGCACCACCGCCCGCCGAACCCAGGGCACCGACTCAAACACCTTGCGCGCTTCTTTCAGATCCAGCGTGAAAAAGGTGCCCTGCAGGCGCGGCATCACATTGGCGCGCAGGGTGATGGCGTTGTAATGCGCCACATCGCCGCTGACGCTGACCCCCTGAATGGCAAACAGTGGCAAGCGTGCAACCCAAAGCAGCAGTGCGCCCAGCAGCATCAGCAGCGCAGCAGCAAACAGCGCGCTGGCCACCGCGTTCATCAATCGAACATCGAACGGTAGCACGGCAGGCGCAGTCGTATTCATGCGCGGGGGTAGTCCAAAGTGGCAAGCTGCAAGATGCGCAGGCACAGGTCAGCATAGCTGATACCGGCGGCTTTGGCCGACATCGGCACCAGCGAATGCCCGGTCATGCCCGGACTGGTGTTGATTTCCAGCAAATACGGCTGGCGGGTCTGGGCATCAATCATCACGTCGGCGCGCGACCAGCCACGGCAGCCCAGACTGTGGAAGGCTTGCAGCACCAGTTGTTGAATCGCTGCCTCTTCGCCGTCCGGCAAACCGCACGGCACCAGATAGCGGGTGGTGTCGGTGAAGTACTTGTTCTGGTAGTCGTAGTTGCCGTCAGGCGCTTCGATCCGGATCACCGGCAGGGCTCGCGCATCGGCACCGCTGCCCAGCACCGGCACGGTCACCTCGTCACCGGCAATGAACTGTTCGCACAGCACCAGATCGTCCAGACCGGCGGCCAGGGCATAGGCCGACGCACATTGGTCAACCGTTGTGACCTTGCTCAGGCCCAGGGTGGAGCCTTCGCGGGCGGGTTTGATGATCATCGGCTGGCCAGCGCCAGCGAGCTCGGCAAAGGCCCGCTGCGCAGACTCGGCGCTGTTGACCATTTGCCAGGCGGGTGTCGGCAGGCCATCGGCGCGCCATAGTCGCTTGGTCATGATTTTGTCAATCGCCATGCTCGATGCCATCACGCCAGGGCCGGTGTAGGGAATGCCGAGCAGTTCAAGCGCGCCTTGCACTGTGCCGTCTTCGCCAAAGCGGCCATGCAGGGCAATGAAGCAGCGGGTAAAGCCCTCGGCTTTGAGCAGGCCGAGGTCACGCTCGCACGGGTCAAACGCTTGCGCATCTATGCCCTGCGATAGCAAGGCCTGCAGCACCCCCTGGCCCGACATCAGCGAGACGGCGCGCTCCGCAGAGCGGCCACCCAGGAGCACTGCGACCTTCTCTTTTTTTGGATCAAACTGGCTCATAGCCCTTGTCCCTCCTGCGCTGATAGCTCTGCATTTTGTAGCATTTGGACAACTTTGGCGCTCACCGCGCCGATCGAACCGGCACCCATGCACAGCACCACGTCACCGTCCTGGGCATTCATCACGATGGTTTGCGCCATGTTGTTGATGTCATCGACAAACACTGGCTCGATGCGCCCGGCCACCCGCAGCGCGCGCGCCAGACTGCGGCCATCGGCCGCCACGATCGGTGCCTCGCCGGCCGCATAGACCTCGGCCAGCAACACCGCATCAGCTTGCGCGATGACCTTGACAAAGTCATCAAAACAGTCGCGGGTCCGGGTAAAACGATGTGGCTGAAACGCCAGCAGCAGTCGTCTGCCGGGAAACGCACCGCGTGCAGCGGCCAGCGTGGCAGCCATCTCGGCCGGATGGTGACCGTAGTCATCAACCAGGGCAAAGGTGCCACCGTTGCAACCAGGCAAATCACCGTAACGCTGAAAGCGCCGCCCGACACCCTTGAATTCAGCCAGGGCCCGCAACACCGCATCGTCGGCAATATTGAGTTCGACTGCAATCGCAATCGCCGACAGCGCGTTGAGTACGTTGTGCCGCCCCGGCAGGTTCAGCACCACAGCCAGATCGGGCAGCACCAGGCCATTACGCCGCTGCACCGTGAAATGCATCTGGCCTGCAACCGCCCGTACATTGAGCGCGCGTACCTCGGCACCCTCGTCAAAGCCGTAGCTGGTGATCGGACAAGTCACCTGCGGCACGATGGCGCGCACCGCTGGGTCGTCAGTGCACAAGATCGCTGTGCCATAAAACGGCATGCGGTGCAGAAAATCGACAAATGCCTGCTGGAGCCGACCAAAATCATGCCCATAGGTTTCCATGTGGTCGGCATCGATGTTGGTGACCACCGCCATCACCGGCAGCAGGTTCAAAAACGAGGCATCGGATTCGTCTGCCTCGACCACGATGTAGTCGCCTTGCCCCAGCCGGGCGTTGGCACCGGCGCTGTTGAGACGCCCGCCAATCACAAATGTCGGGTCCAGACCGGCCTCGGCCAGCACACTGGCGACCAGACTGGTGGTGGTGGTCTTGCCGTGGGTGCCAGCAATCGCAATGCCGGTTTTCAGGCGCATCAGTTCGGCCAGCATCAGGGCCCGTGGCACCACCGGGATGCGCTTGTCGCGCGCCGCCTGTACCTCGGGGTTGCTGGCCTGCACCGCAGTTGAGGTGACCACCGCGTCGGCTCCTTCGACCTGGACGGCGGCGTGACCAATGTAGGTCTGGATGCCCAGCGAGGCCAGCCGTTGCAAGGTGGCACTGTCAACCTGATCCGAGCCGGAGATGGTGTAGCCCAGGTTGAACAATATTTCGGCAATGCCGGACATGCCTACCCCGCCAATGCCGACAAAATGGATGTGTTTGATGGCGTGTTTCATGCTGGAACTTCGCAAACAATTGGAACAATTGGGGTCAGAGTCGAATTAACTTCCGAACCTGCAACTGTTCGGTCAGTTTGGGATTGGCCTCCAGCCACTAACCAATCCGTTTGATCACCAACCATCACCAAGCCATCGACCACGCTTGGCGCACCGCTGTCGCTCGGCAAGACGACCGGCCACATACGGCAGTTGGCTCCCTTTCTAGCCCGGCGGGGCGGGAAAGGGCGGGGGGATAGGGTAGGGGCTAACCCCGCTTGCGCCGCAACACAATCATTCATTTCGCCGCCTCCTCACAAACCTGCACGATCTGTTCTGTCGCACCGGTTTTTTGCATCTTTTTGGCCCGCAACCCTTTATCCATCAGCGTATCACGCTCCATTTTTAGCAGCATATCGGCCAAATCCCGAGGCGTCATTTCAGATTGGCGCACCAGCCAGCCGGCATCCTGATCGACCAAAAACCGCGCATTGGTGGTCTGATGGTCATCGACCGCCGATGGAAACGGCACAAACAGCGCTGCCACACCCACCGCCGCAAGTTCGGTCACGGTGCTGGCACCGGCGCGGCAAATCACCAGGTCGGCATCGGCAAAAGCCTGCGCCGTGTTGTCAATGAACGGTGTCAATTCTGCTGTCACCCCGGCGGCCCGGTAGTTGGCGCGCAAGGCATCGATCTGATTGGCCCCACTCTGGTGCAGCACCACCGGGCGCTGCTCAGGAGGCAGCAGCGCCAATGCCTGCGGCACGATCTCGTTGAGCGCCCTGGCCCCCAGGCTACCACCCACCACCAGCAAACGCAGCGGCCCGCTGCGCCCGGCACAGCGCTGCTCTGGCCCGGGCAGGTTCAAAAACGCGGCGCGCAACGGGTTGCCAA
>DAOSLL010000395.1:0-4509 GCA_035368905.1 Rhodoferax sp. | reverse complement strand
AGCAACCGGTTGGACTTCTGGCGCATCGGCTGCGAACCGACCGCGACGGCTCGTGTCGTACCGGTCTTTTGCGCAACAGTTGGGCTATCCGCCTGGAAATCCGGCACAAACTGGCCTGTTGGGGCTCGATTCTCGCGACCGTTGCCATGAGTCAGGCAAACTTATTGCTTGGCTAAACCCTTTGAGCAGCGCCGCAAAAGCTTTTCGCGCTGCTCACTTTTGAAGGTCACATCCGAAATGAACATTCTTATTGTCTTTGCTCACCCGGAACCGAAGAGCTTTAACGGTGGCTTGTTGGACACGGCCAAACGTACCCTTGAATCGGCGGGGCATACCGTCGTTGTCAGCGATCTCTATCAAATGGGTTTCAATCCGGTTTCGGATCGTCATAACTTTCTGGTGGCAAAGGACCCCGGTTACCTCAAGCTGCAGCTTGAGGAAAGCCATGCAAGCGCACACGGCGGTTTTGCACCTGAACTCGAAGCCGAGATTCGCAAGATCGAGGCGTGTGATTTGATGATCTTTCAGTTCCCGCTGTGGTGGTTTGGGTTGCCGGCAATACTCAAAGGGTGGGTAGATCGAACCCTGGCAATGGGCCGCACTTACGGGAACGGGGCGGTTTACGGCAGGGGAAAATTCCACGGCAAGCGTGCCTTGCTTTCACTAACCACTGGTGGCCCGGAAGAGGCTTTTCGCAAAGGCGGCTTCAATGGCGACATCGACGCTATCCTGCGACCCATACAGCGCGGCATTCTGGAATTTATCGGCTTTGCAGTGCTGAAGCCTCAAATTCACTTTGGCCCGGTTCGGGCGAGCGAATCCCAGCGCAAGAGATGGCTTGCCGACTACGCTAAGCGCCTCAGCACCGTAGCCGGTGAGAACCCCATCAATGTCGGTGACTACTGAGGCATCGCCCATCTGATCGCCTCAAGTGTTTGTGGCGGCTTGGTTCAAACCCAGGCAAAACTGTGACCGAGTTCGCCGCAGCCCAAAAAAACCGGTACACCCCCGGCTTTGCCGCGCACAGTGCTGTGATGAGCGCAACCTGCTGAAGTCAGTTCGCCGGGCTTTCCCGGCCAGCGTCGCCACGACGCCATCGACTACTGGGTCGATAACGCGATAGGCCGATCCAAATTTGGCTTCTTCAATGGTGCTCTAAAAAGCATGGAGGCATGGCTCAAGGACCGCATTCCTGAGCTGATCAAAAGTGTGCTCAAGCAGCTCAGACGACATCAAATTGATGCTGCTGCCGATGATTTCGAAGACATTGCTTGCCAAGTGCTTCCTGTGGAACCAGTCAGTCAGTCAGTCAATCAGGCAGACATCATGCCGTCAATTTTGCGCTCGGTAATGATCAAGTCCGTCATGATGACTTGGAATTTCACGTCCACCGAACGTATTGCAAAGCCAATTCGCTATTGTGATAGTAGTGGTCAGATGCAGCGTTGCCAAGCCCGATAGGCTGCCAGGATCTGTTGTGCCTGCAGCGATTCGACGACCTTGGCCGATCCGGCGCCTGGGCTAGCACTTGATGTCATCCGTAGCCACACCTGACGCGCAAGCCATAGAATGACTTTTATGAAGCAACTCGTCATGTTTGGCGGAGGCAGTGGCAGCCGGGACATCACCATGGCGCTGTGTCGTCAGCGTTATGACATCACCAGGGTGGTTCCAGCCTGGGACAGCGGTGGCAGTTCCAAGGCGCTACGAGAGCACTTGAGCATTTTGGCGATGGGCGACATCCGCCAGGCCCTGATGACATTGGCCCATGGAGAGGAGCGGGTCAGCAGCGTTGTCAGGTTTTTCAACGCGCGCTTGTCCGAGGTTGCGACTGCGGCAGATTTGCGGGCCGAATTTGACTTCTACGCCAGCGGCATCCATCCCTTGCTCGGGACCATGAAACCGGACATTCGCGACGCAGTGCTTGACTACCTGCGGGTTTTCAAGGCCAGAACAGGCGATGACTTCGACTTTCGACGTGGCAGCATCGGCAACTTCGTGCTGACCGGTGCCTATCTAGCGCACGGCCGCGACATCAATGCCGCGATTTGTGTGTTCCGCAAACTCTGTGGCATCGACGGCCATGTTTGGCCATCCACCAACCACGACGGCATCGAGCTGCGCGCTGATTTGCGCGATGGCAGTCTGATCTGCGGGCAGGATCGGGTCACGGCCCTGAGCCCCGAACAAGCCCAGGTTGGCATACGTCGCGTGCACTTGACCACCTCGGACACCGATGCTGTCGTGCCGGTCGCCAATCCGGCGGTGCTTGCGGCCATCGGTACGGCCGATGCAATTGTGTTTGGACCGGGCAGTTTCTACACCAGTACGCTGGCGCATCTTGGCGTGGGTGGCATCGCCCACGCGATCGCGGCGACTCGGCCAGAGGTGCCAAAAATTCTCATCGGCAACATTCTTGAGTGCCCCGAAACCACCGGCCGGACACTGGCTGAATTGGTGCAGGCCTTTGATCTGGCGCTCGGGCCCGGTATCTTGACGCATCTTTTTGCCAACCGGGGCTGGGTGCCATTTACCCGTGTTGTCAAGGGATACTGCTATTTGCTTGAGGGCTGCATGGACGCGTCAAGCGGTTCGCTACCGCAAGTTTTTGCCGATGACTTTGAAGACCCATGGAGCCGGGGAAAGCACGATGCATCCAAGGTGGCGGCAACCCTGGGTGGCATTCTTGGCAGACTCGGCAACGAAAGCTGACCGCCAGCTCAAGCCGTCATTGTCCAACCTGCGTGTTCAATTGAATTCAAGCCGAACGCCGTAGCAGGCGAGTAATCAGCGCGCTGGCCCAGCCAGCCCTTTTGGCGCTGCATGCCGAGCCAAGTGGTGAGCAAACTGAAAAAAAGTCCGGGTCACCCTTGCGGGCAACCATGGCAAGCATCGTGCGCCACCAGCGGTGGGCAAATGGCAGACAGAGCTTGCCGGGCGCACTGCGCGCAACAGGCTCGGGCGCAAACGTGGGCGCCGGTGCTGCCTGTGCCTTGCCCGCAAGAACCGCGAGCAGGTGATCGTCATCAAATGTCAGCACGGGCAGTAAGAAAGCCTCGCCAATATCCAGCAAACAAGCCTCTTTTTGGTGGCCACGAAAGGAATGGTTCAGCAGGTCAAAGACGCGGCGAGGGCCTTCAAAGTCGCCGTCAGCGGTTCAATCGGGTGCGTAGCGCTGTGACCCAATAGGTAACCCCCATAGAAGCTGAATAAGTCAATACCCATAGGGACATTTTGATGAGAACAAGCGATCAACTGAGGAAGCCAGGATCATGGTTGCTGACCAGCGAATGGCCAAGCTCAGGCATTTGCCAAACCAGCCACTGGTGGTCACCGTTTCGACCAACGACTGTGCGCCACAAGCCTGCCGGAGTTATGGGTCGAACGGCGAGAATCGACCCCGGCAAGAACCCGTCTGTACCGACATTGCTGACCCATGGCCCAGTTGGGCATCAATAAGCCGGTGCAAAATGGGCCGCTGCGGTCGCTTCCCGGTTGCAGCGCAATGGGTCAAATTGACTCCTGGCGCTTGCTGGATAAGCGCAGGAAGCTATCATAAATATAGTAAACAAAAGTGTCTATCGAATCCATACTCAGCCAGGTTTTTGGTTACCCCTCGTTTCGCGGACCACAGCAGGACATCATCGAGCACATGGTGGCGGGCGGCGACGCGCTGGTGCTGATGCCCACCGGCGGTGGCAAAAGCCTGTGCTACCAGATTCCGGCGATTGCCCGCCAGCAGGCCGGACACGGCATCACGGTGGTGATCTCACCGCTGATTGCGCTGATGCACGACCAGGTCGGCGCGCTGCATGAAGCCGGTGTGCAGGCCGAGTTTCTGAACTCGACGCTGTCCTGGCAGGCTGCATCAAGGGTTGAGCAACGGCTGCTGCAGGGCGACATCACACTGCTGTATGCCGCGCCAGAACGCATCACCACGCCGCGTTTTCTGGAGCAACTTGATGCGCTGCATGCGCGCGGGGCTTTGAGTCTGTTTGCCATTGACGAGGCGCATTGCGTCAGCCAGTGGGGGCATGACTTCCGGCCGGAATACCGGGCGCTTACCGTGCTGCATGAACGGTACCCCGGCGTGCCACGCATTGCGCTCACCGCCACGGCCGATGCGCTGACCCGCGCTGACATTACCCGACATCTGCAGCTTGAAGAGGCCAGGCTGTTCATCAGCAGCTTTGACCGCCCCAATATCCGCTACACGATTGTTGAAAAGCGTGACGCCACCCAGCAACTGCTGCGCTTTGTGCGTGACTTCCACCTGGGCGATGCCGGTGTGGTGTATTGCCAGTCGCGCAAAAAGGTTGAAGACACTGCAGCGCTGCTGTGCGACAACGGCATTGCCGCGCTGCCCTATCACGCCGGGCTTGATGCCAGGGTGCGTCAGTCCAATCAGGACCAGTTTTTGCGCATGGAGGGCATTGTGATGGTGGCAACCATAGCCTTTGGTATGGGTATTGACAAGCCCGACGTGCGCTTTGTTGCGCACCTGGACAA
>DAOSLL010000394.1:0-4532 GCA_035368905.1 Rhodoferax sp. | reverse complement strand
CGATGCTCTCACAAGAATCATGCCAGCGCCAGTGCCGCCGGTTTGCCTGCTGGCACCTGCAGATTCTGTCGCAAGGTCGGCAATTGGCCGTGACCGGGACGTGCAACCGAGCAAATGGCCCATAGTGATAAGCTTCCTGGCATCGATTATCAAATTGATACCCTTGCCGCGACGCTTTTGCGCAGAACCTCGCTGAGCTGACCAACAAATCACCGGGACAGAGCGCACTTTTCCTGCCCGGTAGCCATGACCATCTGATCGATTTCACAGGAGCGGGCATGGCAGCTATATTTGGGCATGATTTTCGTCAGGTCAGGCGCAATGGTGGGACTGGCTGAACATGCTGGGAGGGTGGATCGCAGCGCAGTTGCAACGATCAGCAGACCCTGAGCGATACAGTCCGGTTGAACATGCACAGGGAGGGCACACCTCTTTCTGGTGATGGCTGCCCGGTATTGATCTGAAATCCGATGCAAATACCACCCGCGCCACGGCGAAGCGGCTTCACGCCAAGCATCCGGACAATAGCCCACGATGTGCCCAACTGGCTTGCAAGCACAGCAAATCCAGCACACGAAATCGGACCATGACATCACGTTCGCCAATGGCCGGACTGGGTGCGCTGGCAGGCGGCGCAACACAGAACGGTCGGAGTGCGATACTTGCCGGACTGTGTGGTTGGGGCCTTGCTCTGCCAATTAACTTTTGCCCACCATAAAAAATCCCTGTATTTACCATGACGAAGATTCAAGCTTACGACTCTACATTGCGCGACGGAGCGCAGGCTCAAGGCATTTCCTATTCGATTGAAGACAAGCTCAAAATTGTTCAGCTTCTCGATCAACTTGGTGTCAGTTATATCGAGGCGGGCAACCCCGGATCGAATCCCAAAGACATGGAGTTTTTTGTGCGGGTTGCGGCCCTCGAACTCAAGAACGCCAAGATCATCGCCTTTGGCAGCACGCGCAAGGTCAATGTCAAAGTCGAGGAAGACGACAACCTTTTGTCCTTGCTGAAAGCCGGGGTGGCTGCAATTTGCATATTTGGCAAAAGCTGGGACTACCAAGTGAGCCATATTTTGTCCACCAGCCTGACTGAAAATCTGAGCATGATCGGCGACACCGTAGGCTTTCTCAAACGGCACCACAAAGAAGTAGTTTTCGATGCCGAACACTTCTTTGATGGTTACCAGTCGAACCCCGATTACGCGCTGCAAACCTTGCAGGCGGCGACCGATGCCGGTGCCGACCATGTCTGTCTGTGTGATACCAATGGCGGCACTTTTCCAGCCGAGATTTACGCCATCACCAAGCTGGTTGCCAGCCGGACCAAGGTTCCTGTTGGCATTCATTGCCATAACGATGGCGGGATGGCTGTCGCCAACTCGGTCATGGCGGTGCAGGCTGGTGCTACACAGGTACAGGGCACCATCAACGGAATTGGCGAGCGGTGCGGCAACGCCAATTTGTGCGCCATCTTGCCCAACCTACAGTTAAAACTTGGTTTGGACTGTATTCCGACGGCAGGTATGGAGCGCTTGACCACGGTCGCGCGCATTGTCAGCGAGATCGCGAATATCCCGTTCAATGAAAAAGCGGCCTATGTCGGCAGTGATGCCTTTGCCCATAAAGGCGGCATGCATGTTGACGCAGTTAACAAGAACCCCAAGTCGTATGAGCATATCGACCCCGAGCGGGTCGGCAACAGTCGGCGCATCCTGATGTCTGAAGTGGCCGGGCGCAGTACCGTGCTGGCAAAAATCAAGGAAATCGACCCAACCCTTACCAAAGACTCGCCACTGACGCATAAGATCATCAATCGCCTTAAGGAACTCGAATACGAAGGCTACCAGTTCGAGACCGCCGAAAGCTCCTTTGAGTTGGTGGTGCGCAAGATACTTGGCAAATACCAGCCGATCTTTGAGTTAAAGGATTTCAAAGTCATTGTCAATGCGCCCACAGTCAATGGTGTCAACTCGTTTGCCATGATCAAGATTCGTGTTGGCGATCAGGAAGAAATCACTGCCGCTGAAGGAGATGGCCCAGTCCATGCGCTCGACAATGCGGTACGCAAGGCACTGGAACGCTTTTATCCTTTGATTCGGGAAATCAAGTTGACCGATTACAAGGTTCGGGTGCTTGATTCTGACCATGCCTCTGCCGCCAAGGTGCGGGTCCTGATTGAATCCACCGATCACCGCGAAAAATGGACCACCATTGGCGTATCCACCGACATCATCGACGCGTCTTGGCGCGCCCTAGTAGACTCAATCGAGTACAAACTATTGCGCCAGCAAAGCATTGAGTCGGCATAACATTCGGCGAGCAAGTGGCTCACGGCTGGCGCTATCAAAGAAGAGCTGTTATGCCACCAAGACAACGCTTGAAGCATCCAATCGGGTGCCTAAATTCCTTTTTCAAACCAGATTATTTAAGGACACGCTATGGCTGGTAAAACGCTTTATGACAAATTATGGGAGTCCCACTTGGTGCATGAGGAGGCCGATGGCACTTGCCTGATTTACATCGACCGCCACCTGATTCACGAGGTAACCAGTCCGCAAGCCTTTGAGGGCATGCGCCTGGCCGGACGCACGCCGTGGCGCAGTGCTTCGATTGTCGCCAATCCCGACCACAACACGCCAACCAGGGACTGGGACAAGGGCATTGAAGAGCCTATCGCCCGCCTGCAAGTTGAGACCCTGGATGCCAATATCAAGGAATTTGGCGCGCTGGTGTATTTCCCGTTCAAGCACCAGAATCAGGGCATCATTCACGTCATCGGTCCAGAGCAAGGCACCACCTTGCCTGGCATGACCGTCGTCTGCGGCGACAGTCACACATCCACCCATGGCGCCTTTGGCGCGCTGGCGCACGGTATCGGCACCTCCGAAGTCGAGCATGTGCTGGCCTCGCAAACACTGATTGCCAAAAAATCCAAGCGGATGCAAGTCAGGGTCGAAGGCCAGCTCAGCCAAGGCGTAACCGCCAAAGACGTGGCGCTGGCCGTGATCGGCAAAATCGGCACTGCGGGCGGTACCGGCTACGCCATTGAGTTTGCTGGCGCAGTGATTCGCAGCCTGTCGATGGAAGGTCGCATGACGGTGTGCAATCTTGCGATTGAGGCCGGTGCGCGTGCTGGCCTGATCGCTGCCGATGCAACCACTACAGACTACCTCAAAGGTCGCAGCTTCGCCCCCAAGGGGGCTAATTGGGACTTGGCAGTGGCCTACTGGAACACCCTGCATTCCGACCTGGATGCGGTGTTCGATACGGTGGTTGAAATCGATGGCTCCGGGATCGCGCCGCAAGTTACTTGGGGCACTTCGCCCGAACAAGTGTTGCCAGTCACCGCGCGTGTTCCAAATCCGGCCAATGAAGTCGATTCGGTTAAACGCGCCAGCCTTGAGCGCGCCTTGCTCTATATGGGGCTAAGCCCCGACATGCCGATCGAACAGATCAAAATTGACAAAGTGTTCATTGGTTCGTGTACCAATTCGCGCATCGAAGATTTGCGCGCCGCCGCCAAGGTTATCCGGGGCCGACAAAAGGCCAGCAATGTCAATCAGGTGCTGGTCGTGCCGGGTTCTGGCATGGTCAAGCGTCAGGCCGAGCAGGAGGGATTGGACCAGATATTTATCGCTGCCGGTTTTGAGTGGCGTGAGCCGGGCTGCTCAATGTGTCTGGCCATGAATGCCGACCGTCTGCCTGCTGGCGAGCGTTGCGCCTCAACCTCCAACCGTAACTTTGAAGGCCGCCAGGGGCCGGGGGGACGCACCCACCTGGTCAGCCCGGAAATGGCCGCCGCCGCCGCCATCGCTGGCCATTTTGTCGACATCCGAACCCAGCTCTAATCAACGAAAGACGGCCATGAAAGCATTCAAGCAACTTAACGGGCTGGTGTGTCCACTCGACCGAGCCAATGTCGATACCGACGCCATTATTCCCAAGCAGTTTCTCAAGTCGATTCAGCGTTCGGGCTTTGGCCCCTATCTGTTTGACGAATTGCGCTATACCAATTACGGTGAGCCCGGCATGGATTGCAGCACGCGACCCTTGAACCCGGACTTTGTACTCAACCAGCCACGCTACAAAGGTGCCCAGATTTTGCTGGCACGCGACAATTTTGGCTGTGGCTCAAGCCGCGAGCACGCGCCCTGGGCAATTGAGGACTACGGCTTGCAAGTCATCATTGCGCCGTCATTCGCTGATATTTTCTTTGGCAATTGCTACAAAAATGGTATCTTGCCCCTGGTCGCTTCAGTCGAAATCGTTGACCGGCTGTTTAGGGAATGCGCGGCTACCGAGGGTTATCGCCTCAACGTTGAACTGGAGACCCAGACCGTCACAACGCCTTCGGGTTTCTCATTCGAATTTGACATCACGCCGCATCGCAAGCACTGCTTGCTTCATGGTCTTGACGAAATCGGGCTGACGCTGCAACACGCCGATGCCATCAAAAACTTTGAAATCAAACATTTGGCGGCACAGCCCTGGCTGGTTTTCGATACCGAGACCACAACAACTTAATCT
>DAOSLL010000393.1:0-4540 GCA_035368905.1 Rhodoferax sp. | reverse complement strand
GGTAGTCCAGGCAGGTCTTATATGCCAAATCGGCCTCCAGCGCTTATTGATACTGCGCTGCCAGCTATCGAAATGAAAGCAAATTAGATGCCGGGCTGCAGCAGGCTTTGCAAAACCGAGCACCACGTCGGCGGGTTGGCTCAATGTTTGACATCAGCGGCACATAGCGGCGGCATCGCGCATGACGGGGCGCGCAACTGTGCCCGCCGCCGCGTGTCGGGTCGATGGAAGAGTTAGCCGTCATCGGACATGTGGCATGGAATCCCGTCACCGTGCGTTATTGCCAGACAGAAATGCCCTCTTGCGCCAGCGCCCGTCCAACCGCTGCGCAGTCAAGTAAACGTTGAGTATGTTGCGTCCAGCACTTGTAACTTCCAGGCATGTCGAACCCAATACGGTTGCCCCAGCGGTAGAACACC
Organism: Rhodoferax sp.; assembly: GCA_035368905.1. Lineage (GTDB taxonomy): Bacteria > Pseudomonadota > Gammaproteobacteria > Burkholderiales > Burkholderiaceae_C > Rhodoferax. Next base: position 4,121 of record DAOSLL010000393.1, on the reverse strand, counting down.
AAAAGGAAGGGGTCCACCACCGAGTAGCGATCCGCAACTGCCCAAGCGCGGCTAGCCATCCGCGCCTCGATCAGGACAAAAGCAGACTCGAGGTTTTCTTTGCCCTTTGCCACGATACCGTCATGTTGGGTTTGATCCAGCGTGAACGATTCCGGCCGCCAGACCTGTCGTATTGCAACGGAGTGCACTGTTCCAGACAACCAGTTGAACCACTCGATTGACCTGACAAGGCTGTCGGCAGCACTTGGCAGCAGGCCTGCCCTTGGATGCGCGATGGCGAGGTGAAGCAAAATCGCTGGCGCTTCTGTCAGTACAAAATCACCGTTGGTCAGTACCGGTACACGACCTTTGGGGTTCAAGCGGAGATGCTCTGGCTTACGGGTCGATCCGTCGGCCGTTGAGACGAGTGAGAGTGAAAAAGGCTGGCCGATCTCTTCCAACACAATGTGCGGGGCGAGTGAGCACGATCCGGGTGAGTAGTAAAGCGTGTTGGTCATTGGTGATTTTGGCAGTAGCCCAGGATGGCTGGAGCATGACGGCTAGCGTTTGAGCTGAGCCGAACGCTCAGGCAAGGCCCACTGGCCGACCAGAGCAAGATGGACTGGGCACTGGGCGGACAACTTGTCTTGCTGGAGCAGGTCGACTCAAGCAAAGGGGCAAGCAGTTTATTGGCAAACCAGGCAGCAGACCTGCCGTCAACAGTCAATGGCGAACGCCGACCGCAGTGCCCTATGACTTGTTCCACTGCGCAAGCATGCAATCGGCCGAGGCTTGCCACTTGGCTTCCTCTTCTTCAGTCATGGGCCCGAGCCTGGCCCCCGTCAGGACATCTCGATAGTCAATCTTGGCGCACCTCACGAAGTAAGGAAGCCGGTTCAACTTCCCGTCACTGACTTCGAGGATGGCCAGTTTGACGCGATCAACTTCGCGCTCGTGGCTCTTTGTTCCATATTCGTCGAGCAGAGCAAGTGCTTGTACCGCGCGGTCTTCACCAAACAGCGCAACGGCCTTCGCCACTACATCGTCAAGGGTTGTCGTCATCTGCTGCCAAACGTTGGAGGTAACCGGCGCGAAACGGCATGGCTGGCTGGGGCAAGAATGAAATGAACCACAAGCCAGGGATGCCGTGGAGCGTCAAGTTGAGCGAGGGATCAGGCATCGCCGTTGAGCGCCTCGAGGGCGAGTAGCAGGCTGAGCCTATGCTCCCTTGCGACCACCTGCCACGGTAACCCGGTTAGCGCACCTTCCAAGGCCCATAGCAGATTAAGCCTTGCGTTCGCGCCAGTTGCCTTGACCTTTGCGTACGCGCGCACAGAACCGAGTCGCCTGAGTTGAGTGATCGTGTTGATGCCGGCGCCCGCAAGCATGCCCTGAGATTTTGGGCCCAGGCCCTGGCGTTCCGCGATGGTCTGTGCAGTCATGGCTTGGCGCCAGTCTTGGTACCAAAACGTTCTTCGGAACGAGCTTTGGCCTTCATGGCCTCATCCTCTCGGTTGCGCGGCTCAGCATGAGTAACCAGACTCTCAATCAACTTGCGGGCCGTAGCGGCCACTTCCTCGACTGCCTTGTCGAAGGCGGCCTGGTTTGCCCGGGACGGAACCGTGAATCCACTGAGTTTGCGGACGAACTGCAAGGATGCGTCACGGATTTCCAATTCGGTCGCGGGAGGCTCGAAGTTGAAGAGGGTCTTGATGCTGCGGCACATGGTAGGGATGTATTTGCGATGCCTAAAGTTAGCGATGACCGGCGCACGGCAACTGCTGCAAAGCGGCTTCCTGCTTTTGTGTCTCCGCGTCAATCAAGATGCCAGACGTTGGTTTCATCAATGGGCGCAGACTTTGCTTTGAATTGCCCAATAATAGCCATTACCACAATGGTTGGGACTGCCAACAGTTTGGATAAAAAAGAAGCGCACTCCCTTCGCGCAAAGCCTCCTGGTAAAACCCAGCGAAGCCTTTGAAGTGAGGTGTATTGAGGACCTCGACTTGCAGGGGACCAAACCCAGAGAATTCAACCTCCGCAAACCCGTACTTCACGCACTCAGCAAGCGCCGCTTCTGGCAGTTGCTCATCGGTTGGTTGGGCGAGAAACAACATGCACTTATGTGAGGCGCCAAGCGCAGGATGCAGGTACTTATATTCCGCATTGCCACGAAAGGTGCCGTGAAAACCGTAAATTGCAACGATTGGCATAAGAGGTTTAACGTTTGAATTCACCGGCTGACGGTAGGCCGGTGGTAGCCGACTGCACGGTCGGGCGCGTCGACTGCAAAGTTAGAGCTCAATTCCCACCCTCGCCCGTGCTTCGGCGATGTTGTCGCTGTCGATGGCATCGCCAGCCTTCTCTACATAGGAAAGCCATTCTTGAAAAACAAGCCACTGCTCGCGCGAGTATGGTTGCGCAGGGCCCCAGCGATGTTCCAGGTTCTTCAAAGTGTTGAGCACGGCGCTGACCGCGTCAGACAACCATGGTTCGCTGTCATCAAGGCCACGAATGAGCCAAGCAGGAAAATAGTAGTGTTTGGCCTCCGCTGACAGAAGCGGCATATCCCAAACATGCCTTTGAAATGATTCGTCTGGGATGTCCGCCGCCACATAAGGCGCAAGATCGTCAGCTAGTTCGGCGCACTCCATACAGTTGTGCGGCGCAATTTCATCACGTGATGGACGGGGCACTGGGGCAAACGCAGCCAGGATTCGTTGCCGCAACTCGGATCCGTCCATGAGGTCTAACCTTGGCGATGATTGGACGACAACGCCGCACTGCTGGCCGAAGAATGGCGAGGGCATAGGCCGCCATTGGTGATCCAATCGATCAACCTGCTATCCATGATTCACCTCGGAATACTTGGCCTGAAGCTGTTGAACTTGGCGCTGCTCGCTTCGCCGCTGAAACCACCCAATGATTGCAGCAGCCAAAACCACGACGGTGGTCACGAAGGCAAAGACAAGAAAGCCGATCCAATTGTCTTCAACCATCCACTTGGTTCGATAGGTGTCGAGGCCATGCCCGGCACTGACCTTGTCGATGGCAATAAGGACCATCGCGACCAAGCCGCCCGCGGAAGCGATTCCGCCAATCCACGCGCCCACGACCATCAATCGCGATGGCGGGGTTGAAGAATTGCTGCGCTTGATGATGGATAACATCGAAATTCAGCGTGGGGCGTCGCCGTCCCATGGAATGACCTGCTATGCAGCAACTTCAACGTACTGAACTTGACTTGCTGGCTGTGGTACAGGCAAGCCGTCTTCGATCATTCCTTCGATGTGAAACGTGATCGCCTCGCTGATTTCTGATTCGATCTCACCCAAGGTCTGACCGGTGGCGATGCACCCAGGCAAATCCGGCACATATGCCGAATAATTTCCAACCGCTTTTTCGATAACGACTGCGTAACGCATAAAACCTCACTTCAAACCAGCTTGTTTGAAAACGCTATTTTGAGTGCCAATAGCCAAATCGTCACTGGGTTTGCCTGGAAGCGTCACACGCCCTGGTTTGGATGCATGTGTAAATTGCCGATGGCTACCCCTGGTTGCGACCAATTTCCATCCATCGTTCTGGATGATCTTGAGCATTTCGCTGACCTTCATTCGTCAAGGATAGCAGCAACTTGTTGGATTTGCCGAAGACCGTCGGTCTGTCTGACTACAGGACATCGGCGTTCAGCCGCCCCCGTAGGCGGTCGGATCTGGAACAACATGTTGTCCACGCGCTTTTCTCCGACCACCTTTGGCGGCAATGGCTGCTCGGCGAGCATCAATGAGGTCAATGACGTTGGCAGCCGGGGGCTCGGCGCTGGACTTTGTCGACCTGCAAAGAGCGCTGTTCAGGCTGACCACCACCCTGCCCGGCATGTCAGCAACGCCGCAACACGCTATTGTTTAAATAGCTGTCAGCGCATATCCTGCAAGCGCTAGAGGCCGATTTCTTATACAAACCAAACCAAGCCAAAGCACAGCGCAGGGTTTGCTGGGCCAGGCCGCTATGGGGTCACAGCGCCGCTGCGGGGTTCTTCCGTGCGCGACTCTTCCAGCAGCCAGTTGCGAAAAGCCATGACGGCCGGGCGCTCACAGATGGCATCCGGCACCACCAGGTAGTACGCAAAGTGCTGCCCC
>DAOSLL010000392.1:0-4569 GCA_035368905.1 Rhodoferax sp. | reverse complement strand
AGTGATTCGTGCCAACAGCGTATCGCCATTCTGGAACTTCGAGCCGGAACCCAATTCACGGTCTATCGGTGCCACCACGCAATGCCCGCTCGTTGCCAGACTCGCCATGTCAAGATACAAGGACTTAGAGCCCTTCGGCAGTTTTCGCGATGGATTCAACTCGAACGCATTTGCGAGCGTTGCCACCTGCCACCCCCTCGGCACCAACCCCAACTCCGACTCCTCAAACCCATCCGGAAACAGCGCCGCCGTGGCCTCGTCCATGCCCTCGGGGGCGCGGCCTTCCATCTTGGCGCGCACGGGGTCGAAATCGACAAACCACGACTTGAACAGCGCCTGGGCGATGGCTTCGAGCGTGGCATTGGTTTCGCGCAGGAGGGTGATGCGGTCGGAAATTGCACCTAAGATTTCGACAATTCCATCTTGAGTCGCCCGCGTGGGTAGTGGAATTTGAAGTGCCTTGAGTGCGGAAATTGTTAGTGCCTTTTGGGTTGACCCAATTGACACCTCGTCCAGCTTTTGTTGAATCTGCGGCGAAGTGAGCCAGTAGTAAAGGAATTGCGGACTGATTTCTTTCGAGAAATTCCGCATCCACGTGAGATTTCCATCTTTGAAATAGAAATCCCCATCGCCGCGCACGACATACGGAACGCCAAGTGTGCCGACCGAGGTCAGGAGAATGTCACCGTCTCGCGGGCTACCGAACTTTTGCTTTATGAGGTCAAACTGTTTATGGGAGATAAAAAGTTCGGTAGAGATGTTGTTGCCCTTGGCTCTCTCAATGACCTCTTTGCTCCTGTAGAAGGGTATTCCAGACGGAACGTAATCCGCCATGTGAATTCGTTTACTTGACGTAATCTCAAGCAGATCGCCAAGTAGGGTTGGCCGAATCTCCGCACTCATACCCCACCCCCCAACACCATCTCATCCGGCATATCCCACATCTCCCGAACCGCCTGCACGTACCCCGCCGCAGCCACCGGATCGATGCCGTCGTAATACCGGCACAGCCGCTTGTAGACCACCAGCATGTCCGGGGCGCAGCAAAAGCCGAGCATGTGGTCTAGCTGGTGCTCGATGCGATTTATGTCACGCTCGCCGCTTTGGATGATGGCATCCACTTCTGCGTTAGCGAGGGGTACAGCCCGGCGGAACAGGGTCACCATTTGCCCGGCCAGTTGGTCCAGGTTGTCGGTCATGGGGAGGTTCCATCCGTTTCTGGCAGGTCAAGCCTCCCAGCTTGCAGCTCTACATAAGCGGCTTCAATGTTGGGGTGAAAGGTTTTCGGCAGGTGCGACCACAGGTGCAGCTCTACCAACAGGGGTAATTGACTGTCTTGCAGTGCTTCTTTCAGCTCGAACCAGTTGGCTAACTCGTGTTGCAGGTCTGCCGGGTTGCGCAGCACCAAATCCAAGTCGCTGCCTTCGTGGGCACCACCGGTAACACGGCTGCCGTAGGCCCACACCTGCGCCTCAGGTACATGGGTGTGCAGCAGGGCTTGCAAAAGCTGTAGATGCTGTGGGGCTAGTTGCAGCGTGCTGAGTTCACGCTGCGGCATCAAATACTTTCTGCAATTTTTCGGCCAAGGCACGCACATCTACCAGGTATGCGGGGAGCAGGGTGAGTGTGTCGTTGGCAAAACCCACACCGTAGTCGTGGGCGGTGTTGTTGCGGTTGGCACGGTAGGCCAACCAACGCTCCACCTCTGCTTGATCCAATACGGCGTGTTTGCCGCTGTGGCGCAGCACGTCATTAAAGACCAGGCTATCGACACTGCGCGGGTTCCCGCCAAAGGCTTTGAGCGCTTTGCGCAGAAGCTTTCCGGCAGTTTCCAGCGACAACTCAAAACTTTTTATCGCAGCGTTGCGGTACAGGTCGTAGATGACTTCATCCGCGCTTGGTGTTTTACCCAACGCGAGCATGGCTTGTTCTAACGTGGCGGCAGTGCGCAACAGGTGTTCGACATTCAGGCCCATTGTGTTTCTCCTTGTTCGCGTATCTTAAAGATGATGGCATCCACCTCAGCGTTGGCGAGTGGCACTGCCTGGCGGAACAGGGCCACCATGTGCCCGGCGAGTTGATCCAGGTTGTCGGTCATGGCGTGGCTCCGTCCAACCCCAACTCCCGCTCAATCGCCTCAATGCTGGGCAGCTTGTCGCGCAGGGCTTCGGGCAGGGTGTGGCTCAGGGTGTAGGTCGACAGGCCCATGGGTTTTTGAATGTCGCTGAGCGCGTATTCGGCCACCAGTCGGTCTTTGCTTTTGCACAGCAGCAGACCGATGGTGGGTTGGTCGCCCTCACCGCGCAGCTGTTCGTCCACGGCCTTGATGTAGAAGTTGAGCTTGCCCGCAAACTCGGGTTCAAAGTCCACGGTTTTCAGCTCCACCACCACATGGCAATGCAGGCGGGTGTGATAGAAAAGCAGGTCCAAAAAGAATTCGCGCTCTCCCACTTGCAGCGGCACTTGGCGCCCAATGTAGGCAAAGCCTGCGCCCAGCTCCAGCAGAAATTGGGTGATGTGGGCGATCAGGTCCGTTTCCAGTTCGCGCTCGGTGTGCTCTTTGCTGAGCGATAAAAAATCAAACTTGTACGGGTCTTTGAGGATTTGGGTGGCCAGGTCCGACTGAGCGGCGGGCAGCGTTTGCTCAAAGTTGGTGATGGCTTTGCCTTCGCGCTGCCACAGGCCGCTCTCGATTTGGTGCACCAGCACGCTGCGGCTCCAGCCATAGGTTTGCGTGGCTTGGGCGTAATACAGCGCTTCATCATGCTGCTTGCACTTGGCCAGAATGGCCAGGTTGTGGCCCCAGGGGATGGACAGAATTTGCGAAACAGGCTGTTTCGCAAATTGGGCAACAGGCTGCTGCCCAATTGGGGCACCAAGCCAAAACAGGTGCCACTGTCGAACCAGTTCCAAATTGCGTTTGGAAAAGCCCCTTGTATCCGGAAATTCGCGCATCAAATCGGCGCTGAGCTGGGTCAAAAAGCCGCTGCCCCATGCAAATTGCGCTTGTTTGGCCACCATGTCCGCCCCCAACTCCCAATAGAACTGGAGCATGGCGGTGTTGACCGCCACGGCGGCCTTGAGCTGAACCTGGCGAAAACGGGTTTTTAACTCACCCAGCCATTGGCGGCATTCTGCTGTGTGGATCGTCACTTCAGAACTCATACCCCAACCCTCCCAGCTTGGCGCGTATCAACTGGTCCAGCTCCGCGCCCTTGGCCATCTGCTCACCCAGCTTCTCGGTGAGCTGCTGCATCTTGGTGGCAAAGTCTTCGTCGTTGTCTTCCACTTCTTCCGCGCCAACGTAGCGGCCGGGGGTGAGGACGTGGCCGTGCTGGGCGATTTCGGCCAGCGGGACGGATCGGCAAAAACCGGGAATATCCGCGTATTCCATGCGGGAGCAGCTATCATTTTCAGAGTGATTATCAGCACCCAGGGCGGCACCGCCAGCATCCGGCTCACCACGCCACGCCGCCACCGTGGCGGCAATGCGTTCAATCACCGCATCGGTCAACTCACTCTGCACCCGGCTGATCATGGTGGCTTGTTTGCGGGCGTCGATGAACAGTACTTGGCCCTTGCGGTGCGTCTTTTGCTTGACCAAAAACCACAGGCAGGCCGGTATCTGGGTGTTGAAGAATAGTTGGCCGGGCAGGGCCACCATCACCTCCACCACATCGGCGTCCACCATGGCGGCGCGGATGGTGCCCTCGCTGTTTTGGCTGCTGCTCATGGAACCATTGGCTAGCACGATGCCTGCGCGGCCTGTGGGCTTGAGGTGGTGCAGCATGTGCTGCAGCCAAGCATAGTTGGCATTGCCTTGCGGTGGATCGCCATAGACCCAGCGGGCATCGCCGGTCAAGCTGCCGTGCCACCAGTCGCTGATGTTGAAGGGTGGGTTGGCCAGGATGAAGTCGGCCCGCAGGTCGGGGTGCTGGTTACGGATGAAGGTGTCGCCGGGTTCGCGGCCCAGGTTGAAGTCGATGCCGCGAATGGCCAGGTTCATGGCTGCCAGCCGCCAGGTGGTGGGGTTGGCCTCTTGGCCGTAGATGGACACATCGCCAATCTTGCCGCCGTGTGCTTCGATAAACTTTTCGCTCTGCACAAACATGCCGCCCGAGCCGCAGCAGGGGTCATACACCTGGCCGCTGTGGGGGCTGAGGATCGCCACCAGTGTTTTGACGATGCTGGCCGGGGTGTAAAACTGCCCGCCGCGCTTGCCCTCGGCGCTGGCGAACATGCCCAGAAAGTATTCGTAGACTTGGCCCAGCACATCACGAGCCGTGGATGGGTTGTCGCCAAAGCCTATGGTGGACACCAAATCGACCAGCTCACCCAGCTTGCCGTCGGGCAACTGGGCACGGGCGTAGCGTTTGTCCAAGATGCCTTTGAGCTTGGGGTTCTCAGCCTCGATGACGGTGAGTGCGTCGTCAATGCGCTTGCCAATGTCGCTTTGCTTGGCGGCACTGCGCAGCGCCTCCCAGCGGGCGGACTCGGGCACCCAGAAGGCGTTGACTTCGGTGTAGTAGTCGCGGTCTTCCAGCTCTTGTGCCAGGTCGGCGGGGGTGG
>DAOSLL010000391.1:0-4576 GCA_035368905.1 Rhodoferax sp. | reverse complement strand
ACACGCAGTCAATCACGCGGGCCTTGAGTATTTTCAGGTCCACTGCCTTGAAATACTCTTGTGATGCCAGGTTCACCAGCACCGGTGCCACTTCTGATTTCAGCCGGGCATTGAGGTGCTCGGAAATCCGGGAGCCCCAGAATTCGTACAGGTTTTTGCCGCGCGCGTTGGGCAACTGGGTACCCATTTCAAGCCGGTAGGGCTGCAGGTAGTCGAGCGGGCGCAGCACACCGTAAAGCCCGCTCAAGATGCAAAGGTGCTGCTGCAGCCAGTTCAGATCTTCAAGCGCCAGCGTTCCAGCGGCCAGACCCTGGTAGGCATCACCATTGAACGCCAGCACCGCCTGTTTGGCGTTCTTGCGGGTGAATTTGGGGCTCCAGGCCTGGTACCGCGCCACGTTCAGGGCGCTTAACGCGTCACTCAGACTCATCAGCCTGGCGACTTGCGGTGGTGACAGTTGCTTGAGAATGCCGATCAGCTCGGCCGCCTGCGGCACAAACTGCGGCTGGCTGTGGGGCAATGCGGGCTCGCTCGGCTCAAAGTCAAGGGCTTTGGCGGGGGATAGTAAAAACAGCATGATGGATTGACCAATGGCAGATGGCGAACGGGGTGCAATGGCAGCAATGGCTGCTGGCCGGATCATTATCGCGACTGCACTCATAAAGAATGGCTATCAATAGCTTACAAACAATGCATCATGAAAACGATAGGTGGCCGCTATGATTCACCCATCGGCAAGAACAATCTGTTTAGCCGACGTTTTCTTAACCCGCTTTTTCAACACGTCAACTCAGGAGTTTCATATGTCCTTGATCAATACCCAAGTCAAACCATTCAAAGCCCAAGCCTATCAAGCTGGCAAGTTTTTTGAAGTCACCGAACAGTCCCTTTTGGGCAAATGGTCGGTGCTGGTGTTTTACCCGGCTGACTTCACCTTTGTCTGCCCGACCGAACTCGAAGACCTGGCCGATGCGCATGCCGAATTTGCCAAGGTGGGCGTCGACATTTACAGCGTCTCGACCGACACCCACTTTGCCCACAAGGCCTGGTCCGACACATCACCGGCCATCAAGAAGGTGCAGTACGCGATGATTGGCGACCCGACCGGCACCATCACCCGCAACTTTGACGTGATGATCGAAGAGGCTGGCCTGGCACTGCGCGGCACGTTTGTGATCAACCCGGAAGGCGTCATCAAGGTTTGCGAAATTCATGACCTTGGCATTGGCCGCGATGCCATGGAACTGCTGCGCAAGGTCAAGGCAGCCCAGTATGTGGCAACCCATAACGGCGAAGTTTGCCCGGCCAAGTGGAAGGAAGGACAAGCCACCCTGAAGCCATCGCTGGACCTGGTCGGCAAGATCTAAGTACCGTGCAGCAACGGGTGTACCCGGGCGGTACACCCAATGCCGGACTGCGTCAGGGTGCACCAGTTGCCCTGCCGTCCGGCTTTTTTTCGGCCAAAAACCACCTCTAGCCCTTGTGCCACAAGCGCAACATGCTCTATTTTTTATAGTTTTTCGGAGACCTTCATGCTCGACCTTGACCTGCAAACCCAACTGGCTGCCTACCTGCAGCGCGTCACCCTGCCGTTTGAAATCGTTGCCAGCCTGAGCGATTCGACCAGCTCGCGCGAATTGCAGCAACTGTTGCAGCAAATTCAGGGCATGTCTGACAAGATCAGCCTGCGTACCGACGGTACCGATGCCCGCAAACCCTCTTTCACCCTGCAGCGCAGCGGCAGTGCGACCAGTCTGCGCTTTGCCGCGATTCCGCTTGGTCATGAATTCACTTCACTGGTGCTGGCGCTGTTATGGACCGGTGGTCACCCGCCCAAGGTCGAGCCAGCCATCATCGAGCAGATCAAGGCGCTTGACGGTGACTTCAATTTTGAAGTCTATATGTCACTGTCGTGCCACAGTTGCCCGGACGTGGTGCAGGCCCTGAGCCTGATGGCCATTCACAACCCGTGCGTCAAGGTGGTGGTGATTGATGGCGCGCTGTACCAGGACGAAGTGAACCAGCGCCAGGTGATGGCAGTGCCGATGGTGTTTTTGAACGGCGAGATGTTCAGCTCGGGCCGCGTCTTGATCGAGGAGATTCTGGCCAAGCTCGACAGTGGCGCTGCTGCCCGCGATGCCGCCAAACTCAGCGCCGCAGCACCCTATGACGTGTTAATCGTTGGCGGCGGCCCGGCTGGCGCGGCGGCGGCAGTTTATGCTGCGCGCAAAGGCATTCGCACTGGCATCGCAGCCGAGCGCTTTGGTGGCCAGGTCAATGACACCAATGCGATTGAAAACTTTATTTCGGTGCTGGAAACCGATGGCCCCAAATTTGCCGCCGGGCTCGAAGCGCATGTGCGGGCTTATGGTGTGGAGGTCATGAACCTGCAAACCGCCGACAAGTTGGTGCCAGCAGCGCAGCCAGGCGGCTTGATTACGCTGCAATTGGCCAATGGCGGCACGCTCAAGAGCAAGACCGTGATTCTGTCGACCGGTGCGCGCTGGCGCAATGTCAATGTGCCGGGCGAGCAGCAATACAGAAACAAGGGTGTCGCCTATTGCCCGCACTGCGACGGCCCGCTGTTCAAGGGCAAGCATGTGGCGGTGATTGGTGGCGGCAATTCAGGGGTGGAAGCTGCCATTGACCTCGCCGGGGTGGTGGCGCATGTCACCCTGATCGAGTTTGACACCCAGTTGCGCGCTGACGCGGTGCTGGTCAACAAGCTCAAAAGCCTGTCCAACGTGACGATTCATGTGCACGCCCAAACGACCGAGATCACTGGTGACGGCAGCAAGGTCAACGGCCTGAACTTTACCGAACGTGCCACCGGCAACGCCAGGCACATTGATCTGCAAGGCGTTTTTGTGCAGATTGGCCTGGTGCCCAATACCGAATGGCTCAAGGGCACGCTGGAGTTGTCGCGCCATGGCGAAATTGTGGTGGATGCCAAAGGTGCAACCTCGTTGCCCGGCGTGTTTGCCGCTGGTGATGCCACCACCGTGCCGTTCAAGCAGATCATCATCGCCGCCGGCGATGGCGCCAAGGCTGCGCTCAGCGCGTTTGACTACCTGATTCGCACGCCAGTGGCGTGACCGGCTTGCCAGGGTGCCAGAGGCGGCGCACTGTCTCGGTAAAATCCGGGGCAGTTCCCCTCTTTTGTTCCACCGAGCGGTGCCCAAACTGGCACCGCTCGTCATTTTTGGCGCCATCCCATGACCGACTCCATCTCGCAACCCGGCCTAGACAGCCTGTCCAAGTCCTTTGAGCCTGCCGCGCTTGAGGCCCATTGGGGCCCGGAATGGGAAAAGCGCGGCTACGGGGTGGCTGGCTACCGGGGCAGCAGCGCGCCCGACGCACAGGCCGCCGCACGCGGCGACAACTTCTGCATCCAGTTGCCGCCGCCCAACGTGACTGGCACGCTGCACATGGGCCATGCGTTCAACCAGACCATCATGGACAGCCTGACGCGTTACCACCGCATGGCAGGCTTTAACACCGCCTGGATTCCCGGCACTGACCATGCCGGCATCGCCACGCAAATTGTGGTCGAGCGCCAGTTGCAAGCCCAGGGCATCAGCCGCCACGACATGGGCGCAACGCCATTTGAGGCGCGCCAGAACTTTGTTGCCAAGGTCTGGGAATGGAAAGAGAAAAGCGGCAACACCATCACGACGCAAATGCGCCGCATGGGCGACAGCGTGGACTGGAGCCGCGAATACTTCACCATGGACGAGAAGTTGTCGCAAACCGTGACAGAAACCTTTGTGCGCCTGTACGAGCAGGGCCTGATCTACCGTGGCAAACGGCTCGTCAACTGGGACCCGGTGTTGATGAGCGCCGTGTCTGATCTGGAAGTTGAAAGCGAGGAGGAAGACGGCTTTCTCTGGCACATCTTGTACCCGTTTGCCGACGGCCCGCAGTTGGTGAACGGCGAACTGGCGCAGGGTCTGGTGGTGGCCACGACGCGCCCGGAGACCATGCTGGGCGACGTTGCCGCCATGGTGCATCCTGAAGATGAGCGTTACACCCATCTGCTGGGTAAACAGGTCACTTTGCCGCTGTGCAACCGCACCATTCCGATCATTGCCGACGACTATGTGGACAAGGCCTTTGGTACCGGCGTGGTCAAGGTCACCCCGGCACACGACCAAAACGACTACGCGGTGGGCCAGCGCCACCAGTTGCCGATGATCTGCGTGCTGACCTTGGATGCCAAGATCAACACGCAAGCCCCTGCGGTGTATCAGGGCATGGACCGATTTGCCGCACGCAAACAAATCGTCATAGACCTGCAGGCCCTGGAGCTGATGGTCGAAGTCAAAAAACACAAACTGATGGTGCCGCGCTGCGCCCGCACCGGCCAGGTGATTGAGCCAATGCTGACCGACCAATGGTTTGTCGCCATGAGCAAGGTCAGCCCCCAGGACCCCACCGGCAAGTCGATCACCCAAAAAGCCATCGACGCGGTGCAGTCAGGTGCAGTCAAGTTCGTCCCGGAAAACTGGGTCAACACCTACAACCAGTGGATGAACAACATTCAGGACTGGTGCATCAGCCGCCAGCTCTGGTGGGG
>DAOSLL010000390.1:0-4576 GCA_035368905.1 Rhodoferax sp. | reverse complement strand
TCACCGCACCCACCAGCGGCACCGTGATCGCGCTCGACCCCGACATTCCGCCGCAGCGCCAACGCGTCAGTTTCAGCGCACAGGGCAGCAACCTGCACTGGCTGATGGATGGCCGACAGTTTGCCAAAGGCCCGACCGCACAGTGGCTGCCCTGGCCGGGCCGCCATCTGGTGCAGTTGGCTGATGGACGTGGCCAGGTGCAGGACGAGATACGGCTCGAAGTGCGCGGGGCTGGTGTCAAAGCGCCACAGCGCAGGCCGCAAACCACACCTGAGCGGCAATGATGCCAGCTTGCCTGGCGGCAGGGCGACGAATTCGGCAACGCCTGGGCTGAGGCCGCAACCCTTGCCCGTTCACTTGTCCAGATCCCAATCTTTCGCGCCCGCAGCCACATTTTCTCTCCAGGCTTGCCTTGCAGCCAGGCAATGGCATCGCCCGAAAGCTGGTACTGCCATGTTGCACGGGTAACCCGGTGCGATTGTTTGCAATCGACGCTACCCGAAGCACAAACCTGCGGATTTTTGAGAGTTACAAGAACTTTCGAAAAATCTGATGTGATTTCTGGTCAGACTACATAGAATTCAGCCCGGCCTTTGTATGTCCTGTGTGAATTGCTGGAGTCTTTGTGTACTTTGATTTTCAAACACGTCGATGCGGGGTTTTGCTGCATCCCACCAGTTTGCCGGGGCCGCATGGCAGCGGCGACTTGGGCCCCAATGCCTATCGCTTTGTTGACTGGCTGCAAAGCGCCGGCCAGACCCTGTGGCAAGTATTACCCCTTAACCCGATCGGTGGCGCGGGCCACTCACCCTATTCGGGCGTTTCCGCCTTTGCCGGCAATCCGCTGCTGATTGCCCTGGAGCCGTTGACCGAGCACGGCTGGCTGGCCGCAGACCTGAACGTTGACACAAGCCAGTTCAATGACCTGTGCGTGAACTTCGGCCATGTCGTTGCCTGGCGCATGCAGCAACTGCACAGCGCCTGGCAGGGGTTTTGTCGTTGTGCGTCGGACACCGACCAGCTTGCCTTTCGGGGCTATTGCGAGAGCGAAAAAGCCTGGCTGGAAGATTACGCACTGTTCATGGCACTCGACCAGATCCACAATCCGCCGGATCAGGCTTTCCGCCCTTGGTGCGAGTGGGATAGCGCCCTGGCACAACGCGACCCCCAGACCCTGCAAGCGGCCCGGCTTGAGCTGGCTGGACCGGTCTTTTTCTGGCAGTTTGTCCAATGGTGTTTTGACACCCAGTGGCAAGCGCTGCGCCGCTACGCCCGGGAGCACCAGGTTTTTATCGTTGGTGATATGCCGATTTTTATCGCGCACCACAGTGCCGATTGCTGGGCCCGACCGGACCTGTTTTTGCTTGATGCGCAGGGACAACCGTCGGTGGTGGCGGGCGTTCCGCCGGACTTCTATTCGCCGACCGGCCAGCGTTGGGGCAGCCCGCTGTACCGCTGGGATGTTTTTCAGCAAGAGGGTTTTGCCTGGTGGATTGCCCGCATCCAACGCCAGCTTGCGCTGTCCGATGTGATCCGGATTGACCACTTTCGTGGCTTTGCTGCCTGTTGGGAGATTCCAGCAACTTGCCCCACAGCCGAACATGGGAACTGGATGCCAGCACCGGGTCGCGCCTTGTTCACGGCCATCCAGGAGGCGCTGGGGAAACTGCCGATCATTGCAGAAGACCTCGGGATCATCACGCCGGATGTGGTGGAACTGCGTGAAGCGTTTTCTTTTCCGGGCATGCGCATTCTTCAGTTCGCCTTTAGCGAAACCGCAGACAACGCCTTTTTGCCGCACAACTACACACCATGCACAGTGGCTTACACCGGAACCCATGACAACGACACAGTGCTGGGGTGGTGGAGCAGCGCTACCGAGCGTGAGCAAGCCTTTGCCCGAATTTACCTCGGCGGTGAAGAACCGCAGTCGCACTGGGCGATGATCCGTGCAGTGCTGGCATCGGTCGCGCAAACCGTCATCGTCCCGATGCAGGACGTGCTGGGGTTGGACGGGCGCCACCGCATGAACACACCTGGCCAGCTTGGTGCCTGGCACTGGCGATTTGCCTGGGACTGGCTCGACCACGCCACCACCGAAACGCTTGGCTCGCTGAGCGCCACCTATGGCCGTGCACCAATTGACCGCCTGCAATTGCCAGCCTATCCGGTCGGTCAGCCCCATCCTTGAGCAGCGCCGAAGCGTGGCGCGTTAGTCACTTGCATTGAGCCAAGCCCGGGTTGCCGCACCGCCGGTCAAACCGCTGCATGAACCCGGACTTCTCAACCGGGCAAGTCAGGTTGAAGCGTATGCAGCGGAATGTCGTGCGCCTTGGCCAGCAGGTTCAGCTCGGTCTGTGTCAGTTTGCGGACAAAGTCGGCCACTTTCTGACGGGTGGACGCTTCTGACATCATGGCCATGCCCGTCCATTCAATACCGGCTACCGCGCAAAGTGTTCTCGCAAAGTGTGGTTCGAGTGCCGCCATCGCCACCCGGCCGTTCAGGCAGGGGTAAACCTGGTAACCGGCATGGCCACCGCCCAGCAGGGTGCCGGGCAAGGTGGCACCCCAGGTGCGCGGCAACGCCAGATGAGCCGTTGCATCTGCCAGCGCGACCTCAATGAAACTGCCCTGCCCGCTCTGCTTTTGCATCAGCACCGCCTGTAGCACTGCCTCGCAGGCCATCAGTGCGCCGCCCATGTCGGCATACAAGGTGGCGGGCAAGTCCAGACCGGTGACCAGATCGTTGTCGGCCAGATAGGTGAGGTCGTGGCCGGGCTCCTCGGCACGCCCGCCAGCAGAACCCACAATCGAGACCATGGCCAGCGCCGGGTAGCGCGGGTGCAGTGTCTGCCAGTCCAGTCCGAGCTTGGTCAGGGCACTCGGGCGAAATGATGCCAGCAACACCTGGGCTTGTGCCAGTTCGCGCTGCAATGCCTTTTGTCCGGTGGCCGATTTCAGGTTGATGGTCTTGACGCGAATGCCAGCGTGCAAGGCATCGTAGGCACGGCGGCTGTAAACACTCATCGGGTCGCCGGTGGTGCCTTCAGGTGCGTCAACCGGGCTCGGGGGTTCAAGCTTGACGCAGGTGGCACCCATTTTTTTGCAGCGCAGCAAGGCGGCCGGGCCGGGCAGATTCAGGCTGACGCTGAGAATGCGCACACCCTGCAGCACTTGCAGGGACTTGGTCGTTGATTTGAGGCTTGCCATGGCAGGTTTGTGTGATTCAAAAGCCCGATTACAACAAATTTCAGCCATCCTGATTCGGATTTGTTCACGCCGTTGCCTGGCCTTGATGGAACAAATAGCTATTAATATCGTAGCTATCAGCGCTTATTTCATAAGGTCTGGAGGCCAAATACTTATGAAACTCCGGCACCCAAAAGGATTCGATTCCATCCGGTCAGAAAGAGGCCAGCCAGCGTGCATCCCAAATGGTCGCAGGCAGCAGTCGATAGGCAAAGTCAACCCGTTGAAGATGCCAAAAAAAACAGTTGGCGCGCCAGCGGCCCAATCGCCCGATAGCTGGGCTGACACGCATCCTGCAAGATTTATACTGATTTGTCCGCTACGAAAAATCTTGCGCGCGAAACCAGCGCGCAGATCCGGACGTGCTGGCGCTGAACATCAGGGACCTAGCGCTGCCATCTTTCATTTCTTGGATCTGCCATGACTATGCCAATGACGCTATGGAACAAAATCGGCCTGAATCTGAAATTGCAATTGCTGATTCAGGGCTTTTTGATTGTGATTCTGGTTTCTGCCCAGCACTGGGTTTCCCGCTACATTGAGGATCAGTTGCTCAATGCGGCGCGGGAACGGACCATGGTTGTCGGCGACGGTGTCATCAATGGGCTCAACACCATGATGGTGGCCAAGATGACCATTCTGGATCCGGAAGCCCGGGCGCTGTTCATCAAGAAGATGGGCGCTTCGGAAACAATCAAAGAGGTAAGGGTTGTCCGAGGCAAGGGTCTGATTGATCAGTATGGGGCAGGACTACCCCAGGAGCAAGCCGTTGACGAGCTGGACCGGCGTGTTTTGAGTACCGGGCTCATGGAATTCCAGACGGTTCATTCCGCCAATGGTGATGTGTCGCTCAGGGCGGCGCTGCCGTTCATCGCCAAGAAAGATTTTCGCTCGTCCAATTGCCTGACTTGCCACGCCGTGCCCGAAAACACTGTTTTGGGAATGACCAGCATCACGGTGGACATCAACAACGATATTGCCAAAATTGCGCAGGTCAACCGGCTGATGTGGCTTGGGCAACTGGTGATTCAAATCGTGCTGTTTTTTGTCATCGGCCTGATCGTTCGCAGTCTCCTGCGAAAATTGGGCGGCGAGCCGAATTACGTGATTGACATTCTGGAACAGATCACCAGAGGCAACCTGTCCAGCGACATCCGCACGCGCAGCAACGACTCGATCAGCCTGCTGGCGAACGTGAAAATCATGCAAGGCGGTTTGCGCAAGGTGGTCGATGAAATGCAGGCAGTGGTGACAGCCGCTGCGCACGGCGACTTGTCCAAACGTATCAGGCTTGATGACAAACATGGTTTTGCCAAAGATCTGAGCA
>DAOSLL010000389.1:0-4576 GCA_035368905.1 Rhodoferax sp. | reverse complement strand
TGCCTTCCACGTGCTTGTACTCGCCCTTGTTGAAGTCGCTGGCCGAGCCGTAGTATTCCTTGTACAGCTTGCCATCGACCTCCACCGTCTGGCCGGGGCTTTCTTCGTGACCGGCAAACAGCGAGCCGATCATCACCATGGTCGCGCCAAAACGCACGCTTTTGGCAATGTCGCCATGGTCGCGAATGCCGCCATCGGCAATGATGGGCTTGGTCGCCACCCGGGCACACCATTTCAGCGCGCTCAGTTGCCAGCCACCGGTGCCAAAGCCGGTTTTCAGCTTGGTGATGCAGACCTTGCCAGGGCCAATGCCGACCTTGGTGGCATCGGCACCCCAGTTTTCCAGGTCAATCACGGCCTCTGGCGTGGCCACATTGCCGGCGATGATGAAGGTGCCGGGGATCTTTTCACGCAGGTAACCGATCATGTTTTTCACGCTGTCGGCATGCCCATGGGCAATGTCGATGGTGATGTAATCGGGGGCCAGGCCCAGCGCCACCAGTTGGTCCACCGCGTCATAGTCCGGCTTCTTCACGCCCAGCGAGATCGATGCATACAGGCCGCGCGCCGCCATGTCCTTGACAAACCGCACGTTATCAAGGTCAAAGCGGTGCATCACATAGAAGTAGCCGTTTTGCGCCAGCCAGACACAAATGGCCTCGCTGACCACGGTTTTCATGTTGGCTGGCACCACCGGAATGCGAAAGCGCCGCGGGCCAAAGTCAACCCCCGCATCACACTCCGAGCGGCTTTCCACCCGGCATTTGCGTGGCAGCAGCAAAATATTGTCGTAGTCAAAAATTTCCATGTTCCAGCGCCTTTCTGAGGTTTGATACAAGAGCGCTTGGATGGCAACCGGCGCAAAAAAACCGGGCTGCAATTGCTTGGGCCCGGTGCCTGATTCTATCGGGTTCGTCCATCCGGGTCAGTCTTTATCTTCTGCCGGGCAAGCAGACAGTGCGGCGGTCAGAATCCGGCCCTTGGCGTCCTGCACCCAGCCCGCTAGCCGCAGCCGACCCGCCTGGGCGCTGTTCGGAAAGCTCATGGCACGCGTTTCGCTGAAACTCAAACGATCCTGATTCGATAGCTGCTCGCGCTTATCCCATAAGGGCTGCAGTGCATTTCTGACCAAATATCTGGGAACCGGTGAAGCCTCTGTACCGCTCGGCAGTGCTTCCAGCAAAACCACCCAGCCGGTCGGTGGCAAGGCCAGCGAGGCGCTTTGCGGCACGCTCAGCGAGATCAACACGCCGATGTAATTGCCAACCGCCGTGCCATGCGCCAGACGCAAGGCCGCCCCTGGCCAGGCCGTGACGGCGCTTGCCTGATGGTCTTGCGTGGCGGGGCGCAGACGCTGCAGCTCGGCCAGCCGCGCCAGCGCATCACTGCTGCTGGCTGCTGCCAGCGCCGCATCGTCGCCCTGGCTGCCCGGCACGATCCAGTCCAATGCCAGCGCATCAGGTGGGGCCGTTGGCGTGGCCGGGTCGCGCCAGCAGGCTGCGCAGTCAGCATTGATGAAGCGCTCGAACAGCACGCCGGGCGCGGGCTGACCGTCATTGCTGCAGGCGCTCTGGCTGTGCGCCAGCGGAGATGCCAGAGCCGCCAGTAGCAAGCAGCCGGTCAGCGCCCATGGTCGGGTGGGCCATGGTCGCCGCTTCAAGCCAAAGCCGTGTTCTACAAGCCAGCCGACGGACAGCGCCCACGGTCTAGTGGCGCGCATTTGCAAAGTGGGGGTCATCGGTCGCCTTTCTACAATCAAGCCATGCTTTCTACCATGCCCCCCAACGCCCCGGATGCCGGCCTGCTGCAAAACCTTAACCCTGAGCAGTTTGCCGCCGTCACCCTGCCGAACGAACACGCGCTGATCCTCGCTGGCGCCGGTTCCGGCAAAACCAGGGTGCTGACCACCCGCATTGCCTGGCTGCTGCAAAACGGCCAGGCGACGCCGGGCGGCATTCTGGCGGTGACCTTTACCAACAAGGCCGCCAAGGAGATGATGACACGCCTGTCAAGCATGCTGCCCCTGAACGTGCGCGGCATGTGGATTGGCACTTTTCACGGCCTGTGCAACCGGTTTTTGCGGGCACATTACAAGTTGGCCAATCTGCCGCAGAGCTTTCAGATTCTCGACACGCAAGACCAACTCTCCAGCATCAAGCGCCTATACAAGCAGTTTGCCATTGACGACGAACGCTACCCGGCCAAACAGATGCAATGGTTCATCAGCGCCTGCAAGGAGGACGGCCAGCGGCCCAACATGGTGGTGGCCAAAGACCCCGAGACGCGCAAAAAGGTCGAAATCTACCAACTCTACGAGGAGCAATGCCAGCGCGAAGGGGTGGTCGATTTTGGCGAACTGATGTTGCGCAGCTATGAACTGCTGCGCGATAACGACCCGATCCGCGAGCACTACCAGCGCCGCTTCAGGCACATCCTGATCGACGAGTTTCAAGACACCAGCAAACTGCAATATGCCTGGATCAAGATGCTGGCTGGCACCGGCGCGCACGGCAGTGTTGATGGGGCATTTGCGCCGACTGGCTGCGTGCTGGCGGTGGGCGACGATGACCAGAGCATTTACGCCTTTCGCGGCGCACGGGTGGGCAACATGGCCGACTTTGCGCGTGAATTTGGTGTGCGCCACCAGATCAAGCTGGAAGAAAACTACCGCAGCGGCAGCAACATCCTCGACAGCGCCAACGCGCTGATCAGCCACAACAGCAAGCGCTTGGGCAAAAACCTGCGCACCGCTCAGGGTCCGGGTGAGCCGGTGCGGGTGTTTGAGGCGAGCAGCGACTTTCTTGAAGCCAACTGGATGGTCGATGAAATGAAGCAGTTGCTGCGCGAAGGCCATGCGCGCAAGGAAATCGCCGTGCTGTACCGCTCCAATGCCCAAAGCCGGGTGATTGAAACTGCGCTGTTCAACGCCGCCATGCCTTACAAGGTCTATGGTGGCCTGCGGTTTTTTGAGCGGGCTGAAATCAAGAACGCGCTGGCCTACCTGCGCCTGCTGGAAAACCCGCGCGACGACACCAGCTTTTTGCGCTCGGTCAACTTTCCGCCACGCGGCATTGGCGCACGCAGCCTGGAGCAGTTGCAAGACCTGGCGCGTGACACCGGTTGCGCCCTGAGCGATGCGGTCAGTGGCCTGGGTGGCAAGGCCGGCCACAACATCGGCGCATTTCTGGCAGGCATTGACGTGCTGCGCGAGCAAACGCAGGGCCTGAGCCTGCGTGACATCATTGCCGCCACACTGGAGCACAGCGGCCTGATCGCCCATTACAAGGCTGACCGCGAGGGTGCCGACCGGGTTGAAAACCTGGAAGAACTGGTCAACGCTGCCGAAAGCTTTGTATCCATTGAAGGTTTTGGCCGGGACGCGGTCGCCTTGCCGGTCGATGAATTGGGCAATGCCCTGACCCAGTCGCCCGCCTCGCAGGGGCTCGACCTGAATCAGCCGCTACAGGACCTGCCAGCGCCCGATGCTGCCACTGGCGAAACCCTGTCGCCGCTGGCGGCTTTTTTGACCCACGCGGCGCTGGAAGCCGGCGACAACCAGGCACAAGCCGGGCAGGATGCGATTCAGCTCATGACCGTGCACGCCAGCAAGGGGCTGGAATTTGACTGTGTCTTCATCACCGGCATGGAGGAGGGCCTGTTCCCGCATGAAAACTCGATGACTGACCGTGACAGCCTGGAAGAAGAACGCCGTCTGATGTACGTGGCCATCACCCGCGCCCGCGCCCGCCTGTACCTGAGCCATTCACAAACCCGCATGCTGCACGGCCAGACCCGCTACAACATGAAGAGCCGGTTTTTTGACGAACTGCCCGAAGAGGCGCTGAAGTGGATCACGCCCAGGCAGTCCGGCTTTGGTAACCGGCCAGGCCACTCCGGGTCTGGATTTGCTTCAGGTTCAGGAGCTGCCAGCGCTTACATGACAAGGGCTACAAGCCAATTTGGTACGAATTCTTCAGGGCATTCAGCGCCTGTGATGCCAACCCGCAAGGAGTCTGGCGGCCACAGCTTCAAGGTCGGTCAAAAGCTGTTCCACACCAAATTTGGCGAAGGCACGGTGTTGATGCTGGAGGGCAGTGGCGACGATGCCCGTGCCCAGATCAACTTCCCGCGCCACGGTGTCAAGTGGCTGGCGCTCAGCGTGGCCAAGCTGTCGCCAGTGCCTTGAACCTGGATTGCCCAGGCAATCGAGCTGATTGCATTTCAAGATCAGTCGTGGCCAGGCATCGTGGCGCAGACATGGCAAACGCAAGGCGAGATAACAACGGCCTGGCTCCTTTGGCAATGCAATGAGCAGCGAACCTGGCGCACGCCCCAGGTATCCCGACAATCTCAATGCCACAGGCTGACCGCCCGGCGCAAACCTGGCTGGCAGATTGGCCCACCAATGTGGCCAAACGTGTCGCAACCAGCGACACATGACCTGGCGCGAGCGCGCGGTGCCTGGCCGCTGGCATCGCCTGTCAGCAAGCGGCATGGTTGCGGCGCGTTCAAACGCGGCTAAGGATGTGGTCAGAAATAACTTCCCCTATTTGCACCGGCGGATTTGGGCGCACAG
>DAOSLL010000388.1:0-4597 GCA_035368905.1 Rhodoferax sp. | reverse complement strand
AAGGACAGGCTCAGGCGGTCCTTGAACAGCACCCGGTTGGGCAAGTCGGTCAGGATGTCGTGGTAGGCCTGGTAGGTAATCAGTTCATCAGCGCGCTTGCTCTCGGTGATATCGCGGGCGACACCATAGATGCCCAGCTTGTCGCGCGGGGTTGACCCGGTTGTCACACAGTGCTGCCCGTTGTCGAGTGAAATCGTCATCAGGTCAATGCGAAAGCTGCGCCCCTCGTCATCAACATCGTGCGACTTCAGCCGCAGTTCAATGTTGCGCGACCAGCAATGGTCGCGCTGGCTGTCACCAAAAACATAATCGGCCCGTTCGATGTCCTGGTCATGCACCAGTTCGGCGTAATGCTGCCCGATCAGGTCTTCCCGGTTGAACCCCAGCAACGGATGCACCCGGTCATTGACAAAGGTGATGATGCCCTGATGGTTGAGCGTGAAGATGATGTCGGGTGAACTGTCCACCAGATAGCGGTAAATCCGCTCGGAACTCGCGAGCTGCCCGGCGATCTGCCGGTTTTCTGCCGCCAGCCGATGCTGTTGCAAGGCGTTCTGGACCGCTTTGAGCAGCTCTTCGCGCGGGTAGGGTTTGCGCAGGTAGTCGTAGGCACCGGCCCTGAGGGCGCCGATGGCCGCATCGATACCACTGGCACCGCTGATCACGATCACATTGGTATCAATGCCCTGTGCGTTCATGAATTCCATGACCTGCTGCCCGCTGATATCAGGCAGCAGCAAATCGAGGATCACCAGGTCAAATACCGTGTGTCTCAGCAGGTCAATCGCCGCCGCACCGCAGTCAGCGGTGGTCAGCACAAAGTCGCGATGTTTCAGCAGTTCGCACAAACTGGCGAGCATCAGCGGCTCGTCATCGACCAGCAGCAGTTGCGCTGGTGTTGGCACGGCCTTGGGTGGGATCAGACTGTCACTGGTCAAGGGACAGCCCCGACGGGTTGGATCATTGAGCTTCATTTAGTTGGCTGATTTGCTGGGTCGCCTGGGCAACAGAATTTCAAAGGCGGTGCCAAGATTGCTGCTGTTCCAGTTGATTTGTCCATGGAGTTTTTGCACCAGGTCGTGCACGATGCTCAGGCCCAGCCCACGGTTCTCGCCCGGCTTGCTGCTGCGCACCGGCGAAAACAGCCTGGCCATGACCGCATCAGGCAGGCCTGGCCCGGTGTCCCGGACCAGCATCGCGAAATAGTCAATCCGGTCACGTCGCACCGCACCCCGGTTGATCACCTCGATCCGCCCGCCCTTGGGCATGGCTTCTACCGCGTTCTTGATCAGATTGGCGAATATTTGCTTGAGGACGCTGGCCACGCCGGTGATCTCGCAGGACTGCCCCGGCAACTGCGCGATGATCTGTACCGACGCAGGCAAAAACCGGCTGCCACGAAACAGCCGCACGATGTCGTTGATCACCTGGTTGATCTCCACCACGCTGTCCGGTGGCGCTGGTGTGATGCCGGCAAATTGCTTGATGATGCTGCCAACACGGTCAACTTCCCCGTGCAGAATGGACAGTTCGGCCGCGACCGGCTCGTCGCGTGCCAGCTTGTCATCGAGCACGCCGAGGTAATTTTTGATGATGGCCAGCGGGTTGTTGACCTCATGTGCCACCTTGCGTGAGTCGAGCAAATGCTCATCGCGCAGCCGGGCAATGCGCCGGTCAATCTCGCCACGCTCCCGGGCCGAGTTTTCCAGCGCCTGCGCCGCTTGCGCACCAAAGGCCAGCAAAAATTTCTCCTGCCGTTTCAGCTCGGCAATACGCCAGGACTCGACGCTGCCGACCAGCAAGCCAAGGCTGCGGGTACTGGAGGCAATTGGCAGGCAAATCAGACATTGCGTGCCAAAAACCCGCAGCAACTGGTCTTCGGCCAGGCTCAGCAAGCCGCGCTCCTGGCTGACAAAAACCAGGCTGCGCTGCAACACCGATTCGGCCAGGCCGCCACTGCCGGTCAGCGAGATGGCCAATTCGGCCAGCCGCTGGCGTTGCCCGCCAAATGACGCGCCAATCAGGGCCTGGCCACCGCCATTCATTAAAAACACCACCGTGTCGTCAAGGTCAAACAAAACGCGGACGTTCTGCCGCACACTCTCCAGCAAATGGGCATCATCGCGCTGGCGGGCAAACAACTGGCCAAGCTCGGCGATCAGGGCCCGGTTGCGAATCTCCTCGGTGAGGCGTTGCTGCACCGGACTGGCCGCAGGCAAGGGCGATGCCACGGCCACAGACACGGCCAATTTGTCAACGCCAGCCAGATCAATGCCCAACTGCTCTGCTGCCAACTTGACCTGCGCCCCGGCAGCCTGGTAGATCGCTTGCACCTGTTCGTCTGTCAGCGCGCAAATCGCGCCAATGTCGGCGACCAGCGGCTGGTCGGGTGGCTGGTCGCTGAGCAGGTGCGCCAGGTGCACGATGCGGATCAACGGGTGAGCGGTCTCAAGGCGGGCGGAATCCTCATGGTGGTAAAGCACACTATCGGCAATGAATGAGTCCATCTGCCAGCGCTCGATCAGCCAGGCACCGGCTTCGGCATGCGAGATATGCAGGGTGCGCTGCTCGATGGCACACAGGTTTTCGTTGTCCGGTGTCTGAAAGTTGATGTGGTAGACCGCAGGTGCGGCGGCCAGCAGGGCGAGTCGGCCGACATCGTGCAGCAAACCCGCCAGGTAGGCCTCTTCGGACTGTGCATAGTCCATCTGTTTGGCAATGCCGCGTGCCACTACGGCGGCGGTCAGCGCGTGCTTCCAGAAGCCGCGCAGGTCAAGGCTGGCGGTATGCGGGAAACCACTGAAGGCCTGCAGCACCGATCCGCTGACGATCAGACTTTTGACCTGGTCGGCCCCGAGCACGCTGAGGGCCTGCATCAGGCCCACCTTGCGGCCGCTGCGCTGGTAGGCGGCACTGTTGGCCACCTGCAACACGCGGTTCGTCATGGCGGCATCATTGGCAATCAGTTTGGCAAGCTCGGTCATGCCGACCTCATCGGCCTGGCACAACTGCAGCAGCTTAAGCAAAATCTGCGGCATGGCCGGTAGCCGTGCCACCAGCAGTCGGTTGCGGATGTCTTCAGGTTGAGGTTCGTTCATGAAGGACTCGGGCCACAATGGCAAACGGGCTAAACAGTTCTCTTTGTGTGAATTGGTGCGCCAAGCACATCTTCTAACCTTTTCAATATAACAGCAAAGGTGCAGATTTGGTTTTTTTTGGGTGTCCTGTCAGCACCAAAAATATCGGATGGATCTGACTTGAAGGCCAAGTTGCACAAGCCTTTTGTGCTATAAAAAATAGAGCTGTGCAGATCGCCTGGGCAAGCTGTTCGGGTGGCTGGTCATTCGAATCTGGCATTGGCCAGTGTCGGTCCCAACCAACACTCGCCGATAAATTGCCGTTGGGGTCAAAGCAACAAGGTGGTCTTGATGAGCCGCGCGCCCAATGTCAGTCCAAGGGCGTGAACAATTCAGCGTTGGCAATGGTCTGATCGATGCTGATCACACTGACCTGATCGAGCTCAACAACCAGGCCAGGGTCAGCCCGAAGGCCCGCCAAGCCGCCTCAGTTGGCCGTGGTGTTGCACGGGTGGGCAGGCTGCGGTCAAGGCCACTTTGAGTGCGAGGAATCCGGGTTCAAGGAAGACCTGCTGATGAAACGCTGACTGAACCAGCAGCCGCCGCGCTTTGATCCGTGCAGTTGACGCGGTTACCAGGTCAGGCCGATGCTGATGCCGATGCCGATGCCGATGCCGATGCCGATGCGTGTGGCACACTTGCGTGATCGACATTTTTTCAAGCCAGCTTCGTGCTGGCTTTTCGTTGGGTTATGCAAAAAATCATCAGCCAGATAGCGCAAGAATTGCGGGTTCACGAGAGTCAGGTGGCCTGCGCCGTGGAACTGCTCGACGGTGGTGCCACCGTGCCCTTTATTGCCCGCTATCGCAAAGAGGCCACCGGCGGCCTCGACGACATCGCGCTGCGCGAGCTTGACACCCGTCTGGCTTACCTGCGTGAACTGCGCGACCGCCTGGCGGCCGTCATCAAGAGCATCGAAGAGCAGGGCAAGATGACCCCGGCCTTGCTGGCGGCACTGGTGGCTGCGCCGACCAAGCAGGAACTCGAAGACCTGTACCTGCCCTACAAGCAAAAGCGCCGGACCAAAGGGCAAATCGCCCGTGAGGCAGGCCTGGAGCCGCTGGCCGACCGGCTGTTTGCTGACCCGACGCAAGATCCCGCAGAGCAGGCGCAAGCCTTTATCAAGCCCGAGAAGAACGAAGCAGGTGACGACTTCACCACGCTGCAGGCGGTGCTAGACGGTGTTCGCGACATTCTGAGCGAACGCTGGGCCGAAGACGCGGCGCTGCTGCAAGACCTGCGCGCCTGGTTGTGGGCAGAGGGCCTGTTCAAGAGCAGACTGATCGACGGCAAGAACGAAAACGACCCCGAAGTGGCCAAGTTCAGGGACTATTTTGACTATGACGAGCCGATTGGCCGGGTGCCGTCGCACCGGGCGCTAGCGGTGTTTCGCGGGCGCAGTCTGGAGATTCTGGAAGCCCGGCTGGTACTGCCTGAGGCAAACCCGGCGCTGGCGGCGG
>DAOSLL010000387.1:0-4600 GCA_035368905.1 Rhodoferax sp. | reverse complement strand
CGCTGGTGTCGGCGGGCTTGTTGCAAGCGACCATCGAGAGGGTCATGACCCCGGCGACGGTGGTGATCAGGAGGCGCAGGCCCAGGGGGTTGTTCATAAAAAAATCTCCGGTTTGGATGTGAGGAACCAGCCCCGACTTTGTCGCCTTGTGGCGAGCTTGTCGGTGCGATAGCGAACCCAGGCGGCATTAAAGCCAGTGACACATTCAGTCTTTCCTGCACCAACAAGGAAGCCGAAAACTTCGCTGCGAGGGCGCAGCTCCTAGTGCGCCCTTGAAGGCGCTACGTTAGCGCGGTGGAAGCCTTCGCTGCGTGGGTGCAGCACCTGCAGGTGTTGGGCATAAAAGCCAAATTAACACCAGCGCTTTCGCTGAGCGGGCGCAGCTCCTACAGGGTGCCGCTCCTACAGGTGCCAGGCCCGCGCGGGCTGACTCAGAGCCAGCGCTCCCACAACTGCGCCAGCCATTCCTTCAGCTTGAACTGCAGCGGGCGCTGTTGCCAGGTGTTTGGCTCGATGGCTTGCGAGGCGGCCTGGTCACGGGCAAACACAGCCAGCATTTGCGCTGCAAAGTCGCGGCCCAGGATGACCGCGTTGACCTCGTCGTTGTCCATGAAGCTGCGCCAGTCGAGGTTGGTGGAGCCTACGGTGGACCAGATGCCGTCAATCACCGCAGTCTTGGAATGCAGCAGCGCGCCTTCGCGCTCAAAAATATGCACGCCGCCATCGAGCAGCCTGCTGTAGTGCGCCCGCCCGGCATGAAACACCAGGCCGGAGTCGCTGTAGCTCGGCAGAATCAGGCGCACATCGACACCACGCGCAGCCGCGTCGGTGAGGGCCTGCAGCAGTTGCGGGTCGGGCACAAAGTAGGCGTTGGTCAGGAACACCTGGCGCTCGGCATTGCCAATGGCCGACATCAGCGTCAGGTAAATCAGGCTATAGGGGTCATCGGGCGTGCTGCCGATGGCCCGCACGATGTCCTGGCCTGCCACGCCGAGTGCTGGAAAGTAGTTTTTGGCGGCCAGCGCCGGGCCATGCTGCTTGTGCCAGGTTGCCATGAACAGCTTTTGAAACTCGGCCACCACCGGGCCTTGCAACTGCAGGTCGGTGTCGCGCCAGGCGGCGTTGCCGGTGGTTTTTTTGGGGCGTCGCAGGATCGAGCCAGAGGAATAGACGCTGCTGATGTTGATGCCGCCTATGAAGGCTGTGCGCCCGTCAACCACCAGCAGTTTGCGGTGATCGCGGTTGTTGAGCAGCCATTCGCCGCGGGCTTCCAGCGGGTTGATCGGGTTGAATTCCAGCACCGCGGCCCCGGCCTGTAGCAAGGGTTCAAAAAACAGCTTCGGGGTGTTCAAGCCGCCCACGCTGTCATAGATCAGGTTGACCTGAACGCCCCGGCGCTGCTGCGCCAGCAGCAACTCGACAAATTGATGGCCCACGGCATCGTCTTCGATGATGTAGGACTCCAGGTTGATATGGTCTTGCGCCTGGGCCATGGCGGCAAACATGGCGGCATAAGTGGCAGGACCGTCTTGCAGCAAGGTGGTTTTGTTGCCAAGAACCAAAGGGCTGCCCACAATGGCTTGTTCCAGCGCGATTTGCTTGTCCAGGATATCGATGTCGCCGGTGCCACGTTTGAGCCCGGCCAGCACACTGGCCTGGCGCTTTGCAGAGACTGGCCCAAGCGCGGATTCAAACATTGCCTGCTGGTGCGTGTGGCGCGCCAGAATGGCCTGGGTATCGGGCAAGCTGGCACACCCACCGGCATTGAAGAGGCACAAGGCAAGCACCGCCAGGTGGTGGCGCTGCGGGCTGATGAAGAGCGGCATGGTGTTGACCCGAAGTGGGATTTGTCCAAGTTTACGCAGGGCAGGCCGCTGTTTTTTGTGCGCTGGCATACCGACGCCGCTCTGGATTGCCGCGACGATGACGATTTAACCCAATCTCAAGGTTTTTTTTCATGAAAATCAAGCGCGTCGCTCAAAGCCTGTTGCTGTCCGTCACCCTGACCACCAGCATGGCTGTCCTGGCACAGGTGCAATTGCGCATCCATATCGGCCCGCCAGCGCCAATTGATGAGTACCGGCCGACACTGGCCCCCGGCCATGTATGGGCCGCCGGCTACTGGGCCTGGAGCCACGACCGCCACGTCTGGGTGCGCGGGCGCTCCATGCTGGGTCGCCCCGGCTATCACTGGGAACCAGACCACTGGCAGCAGCGCGGCGAAACCTATTACCGCCAGCCGGGCAATTGGACGCGTAACCCACAAATGCAGCAGCCCGCAGCGCAGCCAGCACGGCAGGCAGCGCAGAAGCAGCACGGTCAAAAGCCGAAAAACAAGCCCCGCCACGGTGCTCCCAAACACAACCCCTGGGAAGACAAAAAGGACAAGCAGCGGCAGTGAACAACAGCCAGCCTGGCTGGCAGGAACTGGCTGGTGGCAGATCAGCCCGTCGGCATTTTTGACTCAGTGCACAAGGCAAAAAGCCCCGTGACCCAATAGGCGGATCCGGGGTGGCAAGAGTCTGCCAGGTTAACGGTACAGGCACCAGCACCTGGTGCTGTACAAAGGCTGACTGACCGCTTAGGGGCGCACGGCAATTTCGTTTTTCACCACCTTGACGTTGTTCACGCCGCGTGCAATGCGTTCAGCTTCATTCTTCTCGGTGCTGCTTTTGGCAAAACCCGACAGCATCACGGTGCCGTTGAGGGTTTCAACACTGATCGACGAGGCACTGACCAGCTTGCTCTCGGCCATGCGGGTCTTGACCAGCGTGGTGATGCCGGCATCGTCCACATAGGCACCCATGGTTTCCTGACCACGGCTAACGGCGCAACCGGTGGCAGAAATCACAATCAGGGCGGCCGCGGCCATGGCGAGGGTGGCTCGAATAAACATAATGATTCTCCAATGTGTTTGATGGTGAAAGCCCCACCACCGATGGGCAAAAAACCCGGACAAGCCCAAGTTTGTGTGGTGACTTTAAAACTTGCCTGGCATTCTGTCGGTGCGCTGGCGCACCCACCGCCGTCGCCGTTTGCTCACCCTAAGCCGGACAAGCCGGAATTGGACGGCCTTCGTCGCGAGGGCGCGACTCCTACACAAACAGTCGGCACCAATTTGAATTTGTAGGAGTCGCGCCCTCGCGACGAATGACTTGGAATGTTTGAATTCTTCGCATGATATGCAAAGACTTGACTTGTTAGTGACCAGGCATTTTCACCAGACAAGCTGGGAAAATGAGGTTCGCCTTTGGCGACTAGCCATGGCCCACAACAGGTTCAAAACGGGATGCCTGCTGCCCGAGACAGTCGGCAAAGACCGACAACATGTTGGTAAGTTTGACGCGCATAGCGCCTAAAGAGATGAAGCGGTGCAGGAGCGGCGCCCCGGCCGCGAAAACCAGTTCGCGGCCAGGGTAGCGCTCCTACAGGGCGTCTCGCAACAGGGGCACGACAAAGCAGGTTTGCATTGGCAAATCGGTCCAGGCCAGCCACTGGCCGGGCATCAGCAGCCGGGCATGTTGCGATGCATGGGCAGCCAGCGCTGCATTTGGTGTGGCACGCATCAGGATGAAGTGCAGGCGGCGCGCATCTCGCACCAGCGTCAACTCGGCCTGCGGCCAATGGCCGGGCAGACAGGGCTTGAATGACAAGCTCCGGGCGCGTTGGCTCAGGCCAAAAATTGATTCCAGCACGGCCCGGTGCATCCAGGCCGCCGCACCGGTGTACCAGCTCCAGCCGCCCCGCCCCGCATAGGGCGGCTGACTGTACACGTCGCCCGCCACCACATACGGCTCCAGCCCATACAGCGGGCCGCGGGTGGGGTGGGCAGACCGGTGGGCCGGGCTCAAATAGGTGAGGTAGCGGTAAACCAGGTCGCCAGCGCCAGAAGCGTCGGTGGCGCTGTCCGGCACAGTGGTTTGCGCCAGTTGGGCTTGCGCCATCAACGCCCAGACACCCGCGTGGGTGTATTGGCCACCGTTTTCGCGCACCCCTGGCGGGTAGGCCTGGATATAGCCAGCGCTGGGCAGGGACCGCACCAATGGCGGGTCAAGCAAACGGATCAGCCCAACTTCGACATCCACCAAAAGCGCCTCGGCGGCGGCCATCGCCTGCGCTTGTTGCTCCAGCGGTGCGGCATTGGACAGCACCGCCCAGGCCTGGGCAATCAGGTCAATGCGGCCCTCAGGATTGGCGCTGGCACCAAGTGGCTGGCCATCGTCAAAAAACGCCCGCTTGAACCATGAGCCATCCCAGGCCTGGCCTTGCAGCGCTGCTTGCCAGCCGCTGGCCGCCTGCGTCCAGCGGTCGGCGCGCAGATGGTCACCGCGCTGGTGCGCCAGGGGCGCAAAGTCTGCTACCAGGCGGCACAAAAACCAGGCCAGCCAGACCGACTCGCCACGCCCCTCAATGCCGACCTGGTTCATGCCGTCATTCCAGTCGCCGCTGCCCATCAGCGGCAAGCCATGCACCCCGACTTTCAGGCTGCGGTCGATGGCCCGTGCCGCATGCTCATACACCGAGGCTTGCTGGTCGCTCACGGCAGGGACAAAGTAGGCATCTTCGGCACCCGCAGGAATCGCGGCACCTTCCAGAAACG
>DAOSLL010000386.1:0-4601 GCA_035368905.1 Rhodoferax sp. | reverse complement strand
CAGCACCCGCAGCGGCGTCGACAAATGGATTAAGGTGCGCGCCATACCGAAACAACGCGGCGATGGCAGCATCCTGTGGAACGGCATCTTGACCGATGTCACCCACAGCAAACGCATTGAGCAGGCGGCACGGGCGGCCAGCCTGGCCAAGTCGGAGTTTTTGGCCAACATGAGTCACGAAATCCGCACCCCCATGAATGGTGTGATCGGCATGGTCGATATCTTGCAGCACAGTGACTTGTTGCCCCAACAACGCCGCATGCTCGACACCATTGCCAACTCGGCGCAATTGCTGCTGCACATCCTCAACGACATTCTGGACTACTCCAAGATCGAGGCTGGCAAGCTGGCGGTTGAGCGCCTGGCCACGCCGCTTGAGCCGGTGGCCGCCAGTGTGCTGCAACTGATGCAGGGCAGCGCCAGCGCCAAGGGGATAACACTGTCGATGTCAATCGACCCCGGGTTGCCAGCGGCAATCTACTCGGACCCGACGCGACTGCGCCAGGTGCTGCTCAACCTGATCGGCAATGCCATCAAGTTCACCCCGGAAACGTCTGGGCACAAGCCTGGCGTGCTGCTGCGCATCGAAGCGGGCGCGCTGCCAGATGGCCAGCCGGGCGTGCTGCTGCGTGTCATCGACCAAGGCATGGGCATGCCAGCAGACCTGGTGGGTCGGCTGTTCCAGCCGTTTACCCAGGCTGATGCCAGCACCGCACGCGAATTTGGCGGCACCGGGCTGGGTTTGTCGATCAGCCAGCGGCTGGTGGCGCTGATGGGTGGGCAACTCACGGCGCAAAGCACGCCTGGCGAGGGTTCTGTGTTTACCGTGGCGCTGCCCTTGCAGGGCGCACCAGTTGAACCGATGCCGACTTTCGTCCCGGAGCGCCGGTTGTTGCTCAGAACGTCTGCCCCCAGCGTGGCGCAAGCTGCCGCCAGTGGCCACCTGATTTTGCTGGCCGAAGACAACGAAACCAACAGCGAGGTGCTGCGCGAGCAACTGCGCCTGCTGGGCTATGCCAGCGAAGTGGCAGTGGATGGTGTGGCCGCGCTGGCGCTCTGGCGCAGCGGCCGCTTTGGGCTGCTGCTGACCGATTGCCACATGCCGTGCATGGATGGTTTTGAGCTAACCACCGCCATTCGCCAGCAAGAGGCAGCCGGCAGCCGACTGCCGATCATCGCAGTCACCGCCAACGCCATGCGGGGTGAGGCTTTGCGCTGCCTGGCGCACGGCATGGACGACTACCTGAGCAAGCCGCTGCGCCTGCAAGAGCTCGGGCCGGTACTGGCCAAGTGGCTACCGCTGCCGCCCGACCCGCAGGCAGCAGCGCAGTGGGTGGCGCTGTTGCAGGGGCAAACCGGGACACCAGGCCCTGGTCAACCCGAGGTGGGGTGCTGTGATGCGGATACGAACGCAAATACCGACCCGGCCGGGTTGGCTATATGGGATGCGCGTACCCTGAGCCGATTGGTTGGCAACAACCTCGGCCTGCACCGGCGCTTGCTGGAGAAGTTCCTGGTCAAAGCGACAGATCAGGTCAGGGTGATCGAGCTTGCTGCTGCGGCAGGTGATCTCAAGCCTGTTGCCGAGCTGGCGCACAGCCTCAAATCAGCCAGTCGGTCAATGGGTGCGCTGGCGCTAGGCGAGCTGTGTCGGCAGATCGAAACAGCCGGCCTGGCCAATGATGTCAGCGCCTGCCATACGCTGGTAGCTGGCCTGGGCAACAGCTTCACGCTGGCGCAGGCAAGCATCGTCGCCCATCTGGCGAAAACGGCGGCTCCAGCCGCGGTGCCGCTGGCGTTGCCATCTGGCGCTTCTGGCCAGCCAGGATGACTTCAGTGCGGGTCAGCGCCATCTGCAGCGCTGGCGCCAGCCTCGGGGTGCCTGTGGGATCAGAAAAAGACAAAAAGGGGTTGGACTTTTTCGACCGGGCTGAGTGATGCCAGCTCAATGTGTGCAGCATTGAGAGCTGGGTCTCAATGGCTGGCGACGTGCGGATTTGGCAGACTTGGTGCCAATAACCCAATCTGCGCCATCACGTCAACTGGCCCGTTTGAATTTTTGAATTTGACTGGCCTGGTCAAAAATTAGGGCGCACCGATTGATGTGGTCTTGCAGCCGTTTTCCGGGCGCAGGGTGCTGTAGCCCGGCAGTTCGGTCAAGCCCGCCGGGGCAAACACTTCGAGCAGCTCGCGCAGCAGGTCATTGCGCGTGAAGATGGGTTTGAAGTCGGTATCATGCAGATATGTCATGGATTCGATTGAATCAATGTGCCGTTCAAAAATGATGCGTGTTTTTGGCTCTGGCGCTTACCTGTATTGCCCTGCAAGCTATTTTAAATATAGCTAACTGCGCCTGTAGGAAGCAATTTGACCCTGACCCCGACTGAACGGATGACCCTGAACACTCCCATTTCAATCATGCATTCGCAAGAATTTGAATGGGTTCGATGCGGGGTGATTCCTTTCGCTCAAACTGCCAGTCTGCATTTGAAAGAAGTATGAAACAAGTTGATCCATACGAGGAACTGAACGTCAATATCTACGGTGTGCTCAAACCACCGTTGCTGCTGTGGCTGATCATGCTGATTGAAACATGGCATTTTTGGTCATCGA
Organism: Rhodoferax sp.; assembly: GCA_035368905.1. GTDB lineage: Bacteria > Pseudomonadota > Gammaproteobacteria > Burkholderiales > Burkholderiaceae_C > Rhodoferax. Next base: position 1,988 of record DAOSLL010000386.1, on the reverse strand, counting down.
TTTTTATCGCCTTCTCGGGCGAGACCTGGCTGTTTACCAAGGGGTTTGGCTGGATGAACTTTGCCGCCGAAGCGCCTGCGCTGCTGGTGCTGTTAGCGTTATCTGCCCGCATGCCCAAAATGCCGAAGTTTGTGCCAATGATCTGGCACCGGGGCAGGGAATTGTTAACGCTAGCCGCTGTTGGGAATCTTGGCATCATTGTTTTTGGGGCGATTCAGGTGGACTTCTGGCGATTGAGCACAGAATGGTCAACCCTGTTGGCGGTTTTTCTGCATGTTTGGGTGTTGCTGCGGGTCTGGGTGTCTCCCATAATCCAGAAGGTGTTTTCCGAGTTCCCAGCTTGAAAAGTTACCCTAGTTGTCCGTTGATTAAAGATGCCACACACCCGAAAAGTGCGAAATTGTCAAAGACCGCCACAGATTGTCTTGGGAGCGTGTCTTTGCGACAAAAGATCAAGGCGACATTTGCAAGTGTCAGATTACCCAAACGCGAATCTCATTTGGAGGCCTGGTGCATCATAATTCTGCTTTGGATGCCTGCCTCTTTAGTCTTTGCTTGCTGATTTACGCTGGAGTTCAATTTTGAAAGCAGTAATACTTGCCGGGGGATTAGGCAACCGGATTAGTGAAGAGTCCCACCTGAAGGCCCTTCGTCGTTTCGTGTGGAAGTTGCAAAAGCAACGCGGGTGGTGTATGGCGTTTCGCCGCTGCGATTTGACTGTGTCAAGGCTGAACGAAGTCCACCCGAAGGGCTTGGCCTTTACGCAGTCAAAACGTGGCAGACCATTGAAAAAGGCTTGTCGAATCAACATGTTGAGGCGAAAAGCCTTGTCTGACATCGGAGGCTCCAACTATCAACATAGTGATCACTGCTTTCTGTGCCGAACTCAGTTTTGTACAAAAGGCACCTTCACCCCATTTGGCTCGGATTGTCAAGTCCCACACAAAACGGCATAGAGCCAAACAAATTACTTATTACAGTGGCCCCCGACGGCTACCTGAGACGTCTTAATCCTTGAGCTCGGAGCACTTGTTTGCGAAAGCCATCCGGCAAATCTTGATTTACAGTGTCTATGGTCATGAAAATATCTCTTGTAATGCCAAGCCACCGCTGCAACAACGCGGCCATTTCCCGGATTATGGAGCTCACGACGCTTGATCCGGCTAAGTATGAGCTGATTGTTCGAGACAATTCTGAGAGCTTATACAAACGTGAGTTGATAACACATTTTCAGACGAGCACGCTGAAGTATGTTCCAGTGTCGAATTGCGCTCCAATGTCAAACGCTTCAGAGGCATTCAAACTTGCAACCGGAGAATTCACTTTCTTTCTTGGTGATGATGACCGATTGCCGATCAATGGTATCGAAGCAATATACAAGACCGTCGAGGAAAACAATGCCGATTCGTCGTTTGGTATAGCCACCGGCACTTATTTAGTGGAGTCCACCTCTGGAAGTGGTCTGTTTGCATACCCCCTCCTTGACCAACATGACCCAAATCATCGCATTGCCTCCTATTTAAATGAGGCAAACGCCATGAACTTCATCTACTACTCAGCAACAAGAACATCGACTGCAAGGGATATCTTCAAATTTGTCGAAAACCTCCCTTATCAGTTTTCGTATGTCGACCTGCTGATGACGCTTCTTCGCCTAACCCAAGGAAGAGCGCTCAAAACGGAACAAATCATTTACCACTACGACTATAGTCAGTGGAATAGCTTAAAAGACTCGCACAATAAGGATGGAAGTTTCTACGTTGCGGCTGGGTTGCCCGTCGAATACAACCATCTGCACTACTTGTTTTGCGGTCTTGAAGGGGCGTTGATTCTTGACTCCAATTGGGTTCTAGAGCGCACTGGGTCTGACATGTCGTCAGCATCCTTGGTGTGGTTCAATCACATGTTTGGAAGATTCGTAACGCAAGAAAGGGTGTTCGCGTACGAAAATACCAAAGCAAACCAAGCGATTCTTGGCTACAAAAAGC
>DAOSLL010000385.1:0-4605 GCA_035368905.1 Rhodoferax sp. | reverse complement strand
GGTAAATTTGTTCTCACTCAAATGCTCAAACGGCAGCTAAACGCGTTGAGTTTTTCGTCATACGCTGGTAACTTGGCTCCTCCTATGCACCAACAAGTTTCTTGAAGGTTGCCAATACGGCATCACCTTTGAACGGCTTGACGATCCAGCCCTTGATGCCAGCCGCCTTGCCCCGCTCTTTCATGGCTGGAGAATTTTCGGTTGTCAACATGATGATGTTGACGCTCTGATTGTGCAGTTCGCTACGTACCTTTTCCGCCATCGTCAGTCCGTCCATATTGGGCATATTGACATCGCAGACGACCAACTTGATGGATGAATCAGACTTGAGTTTTGCCAGACCATCACGTCCGTCAACCGCCAAAGTCACGGTCATGCCGCTTTTGGTCAGAAAGTCTCCTACTTCATTGCGAACCGTGCTCGAATCATCTACCACCAATATTTGTGCCATGTGTTACTCCAAGATCAAAACAAATCGAGTTCACCTGCGCTGACCAAGTCTTCCACAGATGTCACGTTCTCTGAAAAATCATCAGGACTCCAGTTCAGGTTGAAGACAAACTTCTGGTTGATCACCAGTGAACGTGCCTGAACGTGCGCCCGGTCAGTCAAGGTGTAGCGAAAACACAGTTGCGGGTTGTCGGAGCCAAATGAGATGTAGCGATGCAAATGATTGATGATGATCGGCACCTGGGACAAATTGCGGTCGGCGCTGGCGGCACCTGAGTACCGGCTTTTGAAGCCTCCCCAGATCAGGTTGGTGATCTCGCCCAGCACGCTGTTGAGACTGCGGAAATCGTCGGCCTTGTCGGCGCTGACATGTGTGCGGTCACCTTTAACCAGTTCCAGCAGCGACCGCTCTTCTGACTGCAACATCATGTAACCCCGACACCAGTTGTTTTCTATCGGTATGAGCGTGAAAATTTCACCGAAAATCAACTTGTCGCGCACAATATAGGGTGCTTCAACTTCGGCTTTCATGTCGATAAACTGGCTCTCCAGGGCAGCGCTTGTCAATTCCGAAATGCCCCGCACCAAAACATTGGGATAGACAAAGCTGAAAATCGATTCGTCCAGTGCCGCCCGAAGATGGGCCATGTTACTGATCGTATAAGCTGCGGCGAATATCCGTTGATCCGGTGGCGACAAATCATCAAGGTTTTCGCAATTCTCCCGCCGTAAGAACAACGGCAGTTCCGGGCGAACGGCATGAATCAAATGCCCCAACCTGATGCCTTCACCCGCATCGGCCCCAAAATTCTCGGACAGCAAGATGCCTCCCAAGTCAACCTTGGACTTCAACACACTCATCACATTGTCGGCCTGCACTTTCAGCGGCACCAGGCTGTTGTCGTCGCAAAAGCTCTTGATTCGTTGATGGCAACTATGGTCATCGTCGAGCACCAGAAATTTGCTGACAACTTTGATTTCTTCGTTCATGGAATGGTGTTCTCCGGATAGTTGGGTGCCTGTCAAAACATTTCCAGTTCGCCGCCATGAACCTCGGCGGCGCACTTGTCGACGACGAAATCCAGCTTGTCGTAGCTGCTCACACACAGCGTGACATGGAACTGCGCCGTGCTGTTGACGGTTACCTTGAAGTGGCGCTTGTGACCAGGATTGAGCGAATGCAGATGTGAAGCGCATTGCCGGTCAACGATATTCGGGGTTGACATGCCAATATGCGGGAAAGTCTGGGACAAGTCTCGGCTCAGCGAACCACAGCACATATTTGCGCGCTCACAAATTGCATCCAAAAAAGCCTGTTCGTTCAAATCGTTGACGCTGGCATTACTCAACTTGGCCAGGTGCTCGCGGGTTGGCTCGTCTGCTGAAAAATGAATCAACACCATCAATCGAAACAGGTACGAAGAAATCGTCAGAACAGCCAGATGAGACTCGTGTGAGCCCGTCAGATCATCCTGAACACTGATGTCACAACTGTCGCTGTCCTGGTTGACCAGACAACTCCTGATGCCTTGCAGCAGCAGGTGATCAAAGCTCTCACAAGCGTTGTTACTGATCATGGCGATGGTTCAGCGCTCAGACGCTCCCTGATATTCCTGAAGGTCTGTTCGAGACCGACCAATGAACCAATGATCATCTTGCCGCCGGCCTGCAAGTCCTGAAACGTATTGACCGTGATCAAATCGTTTTGATACAGATTCTTGCGGTAGTCTGCGGACAGCTTCTCGGCGCGCCCCGCCAGTGCCCTCATCTCATCGGCCACCACTGAGAAGCCACGTCCCTGCTCGCCAGCACGCGCGGCTTCGATTGAGGCATTGAGCGTCACAATCACCATTTGTCGCACGATGGCACTGAAATCATCGTTCTTGCCATGCATTTCCCGGTTGTGAATGATCAGGTTGTTCATGTCGGCGTGCCAGCGCTCAAAGGTCTTGACCAGGCCCAGCAAGTTGCCGACACCACTGCCAAACGCTTCACATTCAACCAGCACCTGACCGTTGACCGCTGAAAAATTGGCCTGAATTTGCGTCAGCAATTGCTGGTGCTCGTCAAGGTTTCGAGACAGCTCAGTAGCTTCGCCGAGAATTTCCTGTTCACGCCCTTGATACTGATCGCTTTGGGCCTGTAACTGGGCCAATGCCTCATTCAGTTGAACTTGCACCGATTGAAGCACTTGACCAGGCACCATGGCGCGCATCGCCTGCTTGAGCTGCTGGCAGCGCCAGGCCATGACAGCGCCACCCAACAAGGCCCCCAGCACCAGGGCAGCGATAGCTTCGATCATCCTAGATCCCTCAATTGAACGCGACCGAGTGGGCGGCTGGCGGCGCGGCTGGGTAGGGCGAAAGCCGCAGATCCAAACCTGCCTGCGCAGGTTTGGACGGTAGGGGCAGGCCAGCCTTGTGGCAAGGCTACGCCCCGCATGCCGCTGCAAGCTGCGAGGGGCGAAGATAACGCGGACTCCGGCCAGCATGTTGTCCTGGCGGACGAGGGAGAAGTATCGCCCCATGGCAAGTTGCCAGCGCTTCAATCGGGTGCGTAGCGCTGCAACCCCATGGGTGAACCTCCTCCAAGCTAAAAAAGTAAATGATCATAAGAACTTACAGATGAAAACAAGCGGTCAACTGAGGAATCAAGGTTCATGCAATGAGATTGAATTCAGCATGCGTCATGGCCTTGACCGCAAACTCGCCGGGCAGACAAATAAGGGTCTCGAACTGGCGATGTTCACCATCGGCCTTGCCGGGCAGCAAGTTGAGTGAAATGGAGCCACCCTGGCTCTCGACAAAGCCTTTGACGGCATCCATGCCAACGCCCCTGCCAGACACCGCAGTGACACTTTGTGCGGTAGACAAACCCGGAGCAAAAATAAGTTGTGCAATGGCGTAAGCACTGATCGGCTGATCGGCATCGATCAGTTTTCTATTGATCGCCTTGGCCTGAATGACACCCAGTGCCAGACCACGTCCATCGTCACGAAGGCACAGTGTGAACACATCGTCATCCAATGACAGTTCCAGTGCGATTTTCCCCACCGGCGATTTATCCTGGGCCAGCCGCTTGTCAGCCGACTCGATCCCATGGTCCATCGCATTGCGATAGAGGTGCATGAAAACGTTTCTAAGCAGATCAGCCACCTGGGTCTTCACCACGATGCCGTGATCGCTGACAACAAGTTGCGGAACTTCCTTGCCCAGTTCCCTGGCAAGGGACGGCACCGAGTCCAGCACACCGGCCAACACATCCTGGATTTTTTCCGTGCCAATCAGTTGCAGGCTGCTTCGTAAGCGCGAAACGACATCTTGCATGGCTGCAAGACTGGTTTCGTCAACCTGCTTGAGCAGGTCCAGATCCCGCTGCACATCGGCCTTTTGAACCATCAGGAACTTGTCAACCCCACCACGACGCCCGGGCCCTTTTCGACCCAATTTGACCTCGCTGACATGCGCATATTCGTCCAGCGAAGATGCTGCAGCGGCCAGCTCGGCAAGCAGTTGTTCACTGTCCAAAGCCGCATCCGGATCTTTGCGCAGCGCGTCATATGACTGTTCAGCTTCGTGGAACACATTGGTCAGGAGCAACAAACCGTAAGTGCGTGCATTGCCCTTGACGGTGTGCATGTTGCGAAACAGCAAATTGACCAGCGCAGGGTCGTTCAAGGTGTTGCCTTGCTCATCGCTCCTCGCGATCAAGGCTCGATTTTCAGCGATGAGATTTTTCGCGCTGTCTACAAAAGCTTGAAACTTTTCCTGCTTGACGGCGAGTATTTCGCCAATGATGGTCAATTCACGTTTTTGTTCGCTGGCCTTGGCTGCCAGGACGCGCAGCTCGGTGACATCACGCAGGCTCAACATCAGGCGCAGTGTTGTGCCTGATTCATCAGCAATCGGTGACCAGTTCAAATCAATGATCTTGAGGCGACCATCTGGCATGGTTTTGTGAATTTCCTTGACCAGCAAGTGAGCATTGAATTCAAAGTTCATCGCATCTTCACCGATGCAAGCGAAGCTGGCAGCCTCCACTTGCGACAGCAAATCTGCATTGCAGGTGGTATTGGAAAAAACCAGTGCCATGACATCCTGGGGCTCTATGCCGTTTTGTGTGGAACTTGACATCACAAGCAGCGATGGACTAGCA
>DAOSLL010000384.1:0-4606 GCA_035368905.1 Rhodoferax sp. | reverse complement strand
ATCGCGCATCGATAGAGAAACGCTGTCTCTGCGCTTTCAGCTTTTAGTCAACCGGTCAGGGAGGCCGTGGGGGGCTCATTTTTCAGGAACACATCCACATGATCACGCTCGCAAACATTCACTCCGAACGCCTGGACGACACCCTGCGCGTTGCCTTTACCGCCAAGCTCTTTGGCGGTCACTTCCCCACGAAACTGGAACCAAAAATTTATGGAATGGCTGACATGCTGGCACCTGCTTACAACGGTGGTTACTGGCATTTCTATGGCCTCAGCAATGGTGGCTTCTACATGGCTCCGGCCACGGACACCGTCTTTGTGGTCAGTTGCGAAAACGGCTTCGATGGAAAGCTGAGTGCAGACGCGTTGGGCATCACGGCATGTCTGTATGCGTACAGCAATCTGTCGTTTGGTGAAGGTGCGTTCCCCCAGACCTGTGCCCAGCACTACCAACTGTTACGCGAGTTCTCCATGGAACACGCCGAAGCACGTGCCATCTTGCGGGCCACGGACTGACACGGGTGGGGGCTGCGGAGCTGCAATTCTGAAATCCTGGAAACCTGCCGGGCTGCGGGGCGGGACCGCGCCAGCTTTTCAGGATCGCAGGATTTCAGGTTTTCAGCGGCCCTGATTCCCGGAGCTGCCCCCACCAGCGCAGCGCCCTTTCTTCATTTATCAATCGGAGGCAATCATGCACCGTTTCATTCACTTGATCCTTGTGGCCGTTCTCCTTGGCGGTTGTGGCCACAAAGAGGAAGCCACCCAGATCGCCCAGCAGCAGGTCATTCAGGCCGAAAAAAATGCAGCCATCGCCTTGGCCAACCTGAAGGTTGCCGAGGAGAAAGCTGCATTGGAGAAGGCTGTGTCCCAGCGCATCATCTTCGCGTTGGGTGTGGGCGCTTTACTGGCGCTGTTTGTCGGAATAGGGCTGGGTTCTTCGGCCCGAAGGACCGCCGATCGCATTCGTCGGGTTTCAGATGCCTGATGGGCTGTTGAATCGGTCATCCCTGTTTGCTCGCCTTCTCGCAGCGTGGACGCCGACGCCGATCCCCATGCCGCAGATTGATTCGCACTTTGATGAATTGACGGTGCTGCAGAGGATCGCGGAGGTCTGCCGATATCTGTGCCTGCGCCTGGAGTACGCGGTATCATCAGGTGGCACCTTGCGGGCCTGGGTGCGGGTGAACCTGATGGTGTTGCTGACGGGCATCGTTCCGGCCTTGCTGGTGGTGCCTTTGCTGACCTTGCTGGCGAGTGAGTTCACGTCATTGACCGGCTATCTGCTGCAGGCGTCCCGCAATCTACTCGATGCGGTCGTGACATTGATCGAGGCGGCGGCGGCGTTTGTCGCGGCCTTCATGACCCTGAAGGTCTGTGCGAATGGAGGTGCGGCAGGCGGGTTCAAGAGGCGACGGTGAGGACGCAACAAAGGCAGCCTTCGAAGGCCAAAGAGCAACGCGGGCGGGCTGGGAGACGGCATCAGATTGTCCGAAAAGAGAATGGCCATGAATACCCACAGCTGGCACCAACTGGCGGTGCCGCCGCTGACATCGCTAGCAGGGTCGCCTGTTCTAACTTCCGGTCAAATTAGTCAAGTATTGGCGTGCCTGTTCTTCATGTTGGTCACGTCGAATGGCACGGTGGCCCGTTGTGCTGGGCATACTTTTCTTTCTGAAGATGCTTTGGTTTGGAAATCGTGGACGCAGTTCGTGGCGACCGTGAGGTGTCAGTTGTGATGCTGTCGGACTCAGGCATACGGCCGAGAAGCTGCCGTTCAAATCACCCTGACACCGCTTCGGAAGGTCTGGCAGAATCGCGCTTCGAATTTTCAGCACGAGGACGTGAAGCTGGGCCCCAGCGGACCAGATAGCGTCGTCGGTCCGGTTTCGGGAAATCGGAGAATTTTGGAAGGTGGCACTAGAGGCCATCGACCTTGCAGACCCTAGTGGGAAGGGCGGCCTGGAGCAATCCCAGGTCGCGCTGTTCAGGAGTTTCCTGAGCAGGGAAAGACGGGTCGGCTTTATGCCGACGACAAGTCACGTCCTTTTCCACTTTGGGGGCCTATGGATCAGTTAATCAAATCTTCACTTCTTGTGGACTCGATCACCCCGATTGAGTCAAACACCAAACCGAAATTCACCCTCCCGGCGCACCTGATTGTCAAACCTAAGGTTGACGGTTCTGGGGCCAAACAACAGCGCGACGCCGCTCAGTCAAAGCCAGTTGACGACGGCGAACAATTGACAGAGGCGCTTTGGCGAACACGCCATCACGTTCATTTTCTTGGTGAACGTGACGCGCATAGCGGCCGCTTCAACAATGTGCCGGTCAGGAATGATCTCCCAGTCGTCCAGTTGGCCACGCGACTTGCAGGTGAACGATCCGATATCTATCTCGCCGTCGCGGAGTACCAAACCGATGCAGGGCGCACCCAGTCCAACGCAGTCGGTGCGTTTGCGTTTTGGGCCGACATCGATTGCGGTGAAGGAAAGGCCGCACAGGGCAAGGGCTACGCCACCATTGACTTGGCCTTGGCCGCTGTCGATACGTTCTGCGGCCAGACCGGGTTGCCCAAGCCGAACTTCATCATCAACAGCGGCGCGGGGCTTCATGTCTACTGGGTCATGGTGGACTTTGTCGCAAAGGATCGATGGCAGCCACCCGCACGCAAGCTAAAGGCCTTGGCTGAAAAAATGGGCTTCCTGGCCGATCCCACCCGTACCGCTGACATCGCCAGCGTGATGCGCCTTCCGGGCACTTTGAACCGCAAGTATGACCCGCCGTTGCCCGTGACGCTCCGCCAATACAGCTCGGATTTTCTCGCCAATTCGTTGGTACTCGAAGCCATCGAGCATGCATACGAGAAACATTGCGAAGGAGCTATGGTCAATCCGAGTTCGCTGGGTCCAGCTCGCAATCCGGCAACGGCAAGGGCTGCCCCAACCGGGCCCAAGGAAGCCGCGCGAAATGTGGCAAAGATGGAAATCCTGCTTACCGCCATTGATGCGAACTGTGGGTATGACGACTGGCGCAACGTGCTGATGGCGATTCACCATGAGTCCGGTGGCAGCGCGCAAGGGCTTGATCTGGCCGACCGGTGGAGCAGCACGGGCAGCGACTATCCCGGAAGGCCGGAGATCGAAATGAAATGGCGCTCGTTTGAGCACGGATCAGCAACGCCAATAACCATGGGTACCCTAAACAAGATGGTGTCTGACTCCGGGGTTGACTGGAAGGAGCTACTGGCCGCCGCCGAACCGGACTTTGATTCGTGCGAGACTGAAACGGTTTATCCGAACGTCTCAGCATCTCCAAGGGGCGTCCCGCACGCCCAGAGCATTCAGCCTGTCCAGCCTGTGAATCCGCTGGCGAAGTTCTCGCTCCAGGGCCATGTCACTGAACTTGAAAAATTGATGGTGGAACAGCGTCCCCTATTGGGGGACATTGTTCTCAACGGGCAGGCGACGGTGGCTTTTGCCAAGGCCAATACGGGCAAGACGCTGATCATCTTGAGCTTGATCATCGCCGCCATCAAGGAGGGACGAATCGATCCATCCAAGCTCATATACATCAACATGGATGACAACAGCAGCGGACTGGTGGAGAAGGTCCGGCTTGCCGACGAGTATGGTTTTCACATGGTTGCGGATGGCCACAAGGGCTTCGAAGCCAAGGAGTTCCGGGCTGCGATGGAGGACATGATCGAAAACAACAGCGTGAACGGAACCATTGTCGTGCTGGACACGCTCAAGAAGTTCGTCAACACCATGGACAAGGGCAAGAGTTCCAATTTCGCCAAGGTTGTCAGGCAGTTCGTCCTGAAGGGCGGCACCGTCATTGCGCTGGCTCACGCCAACAAAAATCCTGGCCCGGATGGAAAAATCGTCCACTCTGGGACCACGGACATCGTGGACGATTTCGATTGCGCGTACACACTCTTTGCACTCCCCTCGCAACCCGATGCCACGGAAAAGTTGGTCGAATTTGAAAACATCAAGCGCCGTGGAAATGTCACATCGACCGCGGCATATGCGTACTCACTCGAACGCAATCTTTCCTATGAAGAATTGCTGCTGACGGTTCGCGAAGTTGATCCCGCTCAACTTGGGCCGATAAGGCTCGCCGCTTCACTTGTCGATGACGCGGTGGTCATCGCAGCCATCGAAGCCTGCATCAAGGATGGCACCAACACCAAGATGAAGTTGGCAGAGGCCGCCAGCAAAATCGCTGACGTCAGCCAACGGGACGCCCTCAAGGTCATTGAAAAGTTCACCGGCAGCGATCCCGCCACCCATCGATGGGTCTTTGAAGTCCGCGAGCGTGGCGCTAAGGTCTACAGGCTGCTGGAACGCCCTACAACGCCTTCGGGCAGTCCGCCCGTAGCCACCCCCTGACCAGGGCCCCGGCGGGGGTCCAGCGCCGCAGATTCGCAGGATTTCAGGTCTGCAGGTTCCCCGCCAGGGTCGCGTCGTCAGCCGCCCGGCATTCCCCCCAATCAAGACTCCTCCGGCCCGAACTAGTGCGCTCGGGTTTGGGGCAGCCCCTTGTGACGTATTGAAGCCTCAATTCAGGGCTCAACTTTCACCGCCATCGCCATGCGTCATGGG
>DAOSLL010000383.1:0-4638 GCA_035368905.1 Rhodoferax sp. | reverse complement strand
CCAGGAAGCCTGGGATCGGCTCAGAGCGATGGCAGCCGAGGCCGAATCACAGGGCAAAACCATCAAGGACAAAATCGCCCTGGTGTTGACCGACCTGGAAATGCCCGAGATGGACGGCTTTACCCTGACCCGCAACATCAAGCAGGATCCGCGCTTTGCCAGCATCCCGGTAGTGATCCATTCGTCGCTGACCGGTACCACCAACGAAGAACATGTGCGCAAGGTCGGTGCCGATGCTTACGTTGCCAAGTTTGTCGCAGAAGAACTGGCCGCCACCCTGCGCCGGGTGCTGACGCGCTGATGCGCAAGCCGTAGCGGCGTTGCCGCAGTGCTATTTATAGAATAGCTGGAAGCGCTTGCAGCACAAGGGCTAGAGAAGTAAACGATTCATATCGTCGCGTGAGTTCCTGGCACACCAAGCCAATGCCCGCAAGCGTGGAGAACATCCTGCCAGCCGATCACGCAGCCACCCCCGTTCCTGAGAATTTGGCATGAATCACCCTGCAGCCCACGCCTGAAATGGACAAGCAGCTACTGAAGTTATCGTATCCAAGGGGCTGTATGCAGTTGCTGATGCCATGACGTTTGCCAGCCAGCCATTTGAAATCAGTGCCATGGGGACCAATGCCAACGGGGAAAACCGAGGCAGCGCCGTCTAGATGGGTCCGAGTACTGGCATGGCCTGAATGAGCTGGCAATTTGCCTTGGCATTGGAGTTCACTTTGCGCTTCGGTCATTCATTCAACGCCCAGCCTTAAGGAAGTCAGCCAATCGGCGAAGCGGTTTGGTCAGTTTCCACGACAGACTGTTTCGCAGTGCTATCACCTTGACCTGCAGTTGCTCGATTTGGGCTTTCAGGGCAGCCTCTTGGACAAGGGTAACGGTCTGGCCAACAGGCGCTCGAGGCTGCCGACTTAAACCGTAAAGCTCCGCGTTAATCGGAAGCAAGACTTCCATGACCATTCGCGATCGCTCTTTTGCATTTTGAATTCTCGGCCACCACTCGGCGAGTTCCGCAACGCGCTGACTGCCGCTACATGATTTGCGCGAAACGGATGAAAAGTGAACCATGGTGGGCCACTTCAGAGAAAAGTAGCGGCACTCCGGTTGATCGAAAAATTGCAACCAGAAGTAAAGATCGCTGTTGATTGCCTTGGGTGCCGGATGCCAGCCGTGGGGAAGCTTGCTGTAAGCAGCCAGGCTGTGGCCGCCGCTGGCAAGGCCGAAGCCGGTTTCCGATCTGCGCATCCGATCCAGCGCATCCGGCTCCAGCATGGCATCGAACATCCAGCTATTGAGCTGGCCGTCGGGCTGAACCTCGATTTGCATGGTGTGCGCGAGATCATGGATTTCCAGCGCTTTGGCCATCTGCTCAAGATGATCGGGAAACCAGAGGTCGTCGTCCGAAAGATAGCAAACGTATTGCCCTGCGGCTTGCTGCAGGGCAATGTGCCGGTAGGCTTCGCCATGGCGTTCGCCTTTCGGGTTGTCAAAAAACCGGATTCGCGGGTCGCGGCTGGTCAGGGCAGCGGCGATTTCACGTGTCCGGTCTGGCACACCATCTCCAACGATGAAGAGCTCAAAATCCTGCCGACTCTGACAAAGGGCGCTCTGCACCGAATACCACAGGGTATCGGCGTGATCGTGGGTTGGAATCAGGATCGTGAATGCGGGCGGCAGCTTCACCCTGAATCCCTCAATAGGCCGCTTGATTTCATCTGCAAATCCTCACCAGTATTGACGTTTCACTTTCGATGGTGTTCACCCATTGGGTCCAAGCTTCGCACCCGATTGAGCCGCAGGCAATGTGCCGGGGGCATTGCTCCTGCCGCGTCTGCCAGCATGCCATACGCGCAAGGAGCCCGGGTCGCCCGCGCAGCTTGCGGCGACATGCGGGGCGCAGCCATGCCACCAGGCTGGCCTGCTTCAAGCCGTCCAAACTTGCGCAGGCACCTCCGGAAGCCAAGGCCCCGCCCAGACGCTCTGCCAGCGGCCGGCTCGGGCCCATCCAACCAGGAAATCCAGATCATTGCAGGCCGGCGATGTGCCGCAAGTCGGCGATACGTTCCACGATCAGCAAGCCATCGGCGGCGCTGCTGCGCGGCGGTCGGCCAACCCCGGTGACGTAGGCCAAGAAGGCCGCCAGTTCCTTAAGCAGGGGCATATCGACATCGACCGGACGAGATTGCGGCAGCGGCGCAACGCCCGCCACGTTGTCGGTGCGCAGCAGGGTGATCGCGCTAACGTAAGCATCCGACAGGGTAGCGATACCGTCGCGACAGCGCAATTCGATCAGGCGGCGATGCGATGGCGAGCGTATGCCCACTTCGAACTGCATCCAGGTTTGGCCGGATGCCAGCGTGCCGCAGAGGCTGATGAGTCGCCCGTCGGCCGATTTTTCGGCCTGGGCGGTTACAGGTTCCGGAATAAAGCCCAGCACTTCAAGAGCAATCGAGAGGTCGTGGGGCAACAGTATCCAGTCCATGTCAACATCGTCGTGCGGGCTGTCCCACTGCACGCGCACGGTTTTTATCCCCTGTACCGGCCCGAGTTCGCCACTTGTGGCGACAGATTTGAGGGCCAACACACCGCCGTGGTAGCGCCACTTGTCCATGATGAACAGGCGGCTACCCGCCGCCGCCACGATGCGCCGTGCCTCGGCGACATCGTCAGCGAGCGGCTTTTCGCAGAAGATCGGCTTGTTGTTGCCGAGCAGGCGCAACAGGTATTGGGCGTGAAGACTGGTTGGCACAGCAACCACGTAGGCATCCGCCTCGGGTAGGTCGTGAAACTCCGAGACGACGACATCGGCACCACCGGCCGATGCATTGGCCTGGCTAATCGGGCCATGGGCAAGTACCGCCACGCTCACACCCAGAGACTTGAGATCCCGCAGAATGAGCTTGCCCCAACGGCCGCAACCCAACAGAACGATGTTCAGCATGATCGGACTCCCATGCTTTTCAGTGTATTCAACAAAATGGCCAGCGGCGGTGCAGCCCGGTCGCGATCCGAGAGCACCGGGGCGCGTACCGGCCAATCCAGCGAAAGCCCTGGATCATTCCAGGCGCAGCCTAATTCGTCGTTAATTGGGTCCCAATAGTGCGTCACGGCATAAACGTAGTCGGTGGCTTCAGGAAAATAAAAGCCATGGGCAATGCCGGTCGGAATGGTTGCCAATGTCAGTTTGTCTCCGCTCAGTTCGACCATGCTGGACTCCAGGAACGCGGGCGCTGCTTCGCGCAGGTCGCAGATGCCGAGCAGCATGGTTCCCCGCAGCACGATGAGATGATCGACATGGCGGACATGGACATGGACACCACGCAAGGTATTTGGCCGGGTTCTGACGAAGTTCCATTGAACCGGCACTTGCCCTTGCGCCCAATCATCGCGGAAGATTTCCGTCAGTCCGCCGCGCTCGTCATCGTGACTGACAAGCGCTCGGAAGGTGGGCATCTGGAGGGTAGTCATCAAATTGAAGAGGGTTGCTAAGGCATCAAGCAAAAATGACCTGACCAGTTCGACCGCATTGGAAAGCGCCATGCATTGGCGCAGACCGCTGCTGTAGCCAGTTGCACCGCGCGGCTTGCGCCTGGGCTGGACCTTGCCATCACGAACTCCATTGTCCAAGCGATTTTTGCATGACCCCAAAAGCGAAGCGGCCGCCTTCGACGCGGCGTACCAATCCAGACATTCGTCAAGCGAGCTGCGGTGAGTGTTGCGCCCTTCATCCAGGAGCAGCCCGGTATTACAGGCGTTGCGCTGGATTGTCTCATACCGAGAGGCCAGAACCAGGATCGGCAGGTGACACAGGACGAAGCGACGCACAGGGTTGTCGTCAGGCCGAATGCGGTGCGCCAGGCTTGGTCGGATGCGGCTTGGTCAGGCAAGGGTTTGCGCAGGATTTCCAGGCATGCGGCCAGCGGGTCGCGATGGACCTGACATTGGGCACGGTTGGTGAACTGGTCCGGCCACCCCATTGGCGGCGTAATGAAAAAGCTGATTTGCATCATGCGGGCGGCGAACTATTGCATATCGCGAAAGCCGGCGACGGTTGCCCCTGGATGATGAAAACCGCCAGCCGGTGTCCGGCGGTAAAGGACAATCAGATGATGCGCGCCAACAGTCCCGACCAGACCGGCACGGCAATGACCACCACCGGCTGATGCGCTGGGATGACGGCGATGCGCCACCCCACGCGCAACACAAAGGCGATGATGGGATAGGCGATTTGCTTGAGAAAATCTTCTGCGCCGACACCGCCCTGGCAGCCTTCATTGACCAAAGCTGAACGAAAGCCCAACCTACCAGACACAAAAGAAGGGACGCATTCATTGATCGGCATCTGGACAGATGCTGGACCGTGCGCACAAAGCGCTCACTCTTGTCAATCGATGCCGTGATTCGCGTTTGAACTGCATCGGCCAAAGACATGCATGATCGGGTTTGGACGCGTCGCCACGGTCAATCGGAGACGGCGGGGACAGGGCAAACCGAATGCGAAACCGCATGCATCACACAATGCCTGAACAAGCAGCGTAGCTTGCCGCGCTTGTACGCGGGTTCAAGTTATTCTTACTTGACATCTAACTGGACAGTGCGTAGTTCCCCCCTTCGTGTTCAGGCCGCCATTGGCTG
>DAOSLL010000382.1:0-4648 GCA_035368905.1 Rhodoferax sp. | reverse complement strand
CGTCAACCTGCTGGTCAGCGATGGCTTGCGTCATGGCCTGCAGCAGGGTGCTGATTTCGTCCGATTGCGTCTGCGTGATGTGGCTGGCCAGTTGCCGCCCAACCCATTCTTCCATGACGGCACGCAGCTCAAAGATCTCGGTGGCATCAATGACCGAGATGTCTCGCACAAAGACACCGCGATTTTTTTCGGTGCGAACCAGGCCGGCCTCATCGAGCATGCGAAAAGCCTCGCGAATGGGGCCGCGCGACACCCCGAATTTGTCGGCCAAGGTCACCTCGTTCAACTTTGCCCCTGGCGGGTACTCGCCCGACAAAATGCCCTGTTCAATCGCCTGTTGCGCCGCACTCGCCAGCGAATGGCTTTGAAGCAGGGCAATGGTGGGGTGAAGCAGCGCGTTCATGCGCCTGATTGGAGCATGAATTCATAGATTGTCAACAATCTACAAATAACAATTGACAAACTAATCAAGGAAATGCCAAATTAAAAAGGCGGCTGGAGGTACAGGAATTGCTTAAGAATTCGCACTGTCATCACTTTGTC
The DNA here is from genome assembly GCA_035368905.1 of Rhodoferax sp. Lineage (GTDB taxonomy): Bacteria > Pseudomonadota > Gammaproteobacteria > Burkholderiales > Burkholderiaceae_C > Rhodoferax. The sequence continues at coordinate 4,105 of DAOSLL010000382.1, read as the reverse complement.
ACATGCAGGTCACAACATGACGACTTTTCTAACTTGGAGATCTTGATGCGTTTGTCCAAATTTGCCAAAACTCTTGCCCTCGCGGGTTTGTTTGCCGCATTCGGCGCTGCCTCGGCCGAAAAAACCCAGTTGCTGGTCTATACCGCGCTGGAAACCGACCAGCTCAAGGCCTACCAGGAAGGCTTTAACAAAACCAACCCGGACATCGAGATCAAGTGGGTGCGCGACTCCACCGGCGTCATCACCGCCAAGCTGCTGGCCGAAAAAGCCAATCCGCAAGCTGACGCGGTAATGGGGGTGGCAGCGTCGAGCCTGGCACTGCTGGACAAACAGGGCATGTTGATTCCTTACGCGCCGCTCAATCTGGATGCGATCATGAGCCAGTACCGCGACAAGAAAACCCCGCCAGCCTGGTTTGGCATGGACGTGTGGGGTGCCACAGTTTGCTTCAACACGGTAGAAGCGCAAAAAAAGAACATCCCCAAGCCCGAGAGCTGGCAAGACCTGACCAAGCCGGTTTACAAGGGCCAGGTGGTGATGCCTAACCCGGCATCCAGCGGCACCGGCTATTTTGACGTGGTGGCCTGGCTGACGCTGTTTGGCGACCAGGCCGGCAAGGGTGGCGGCTGGAAATTCATGGACGGCCTGCATGCCAACATTGCCCAGTACACCCACTCCGGCTCGAAGCCCTGCAACATGGCCGCCAGCGGCGAGTTTGTGGTGGGCATCTCATTTGAATACCGCGCCAACGCCAACAAGGCCAAGGGCGCGCCGATTGATCTGGTGTTTCCCAAAGAAGGTCTGGGCTGGGACCTGGAAGCCTTTGCCATCCACAAGGGCACCAAGAAGCTCGATGCCGCCAGGAAGCTGGCAGACTGGGCTTCGAGCAAGGATGCCATGTTGTTGTACGGCAAAAACTTTGCCATCACCGCCCAACCTGGTGTCGCGGCACCCTTGGCCAATGTGCCCAAGGACTACGAACAGCGCCTGGTCAAGCTCGACTTCAATTACGCTGCCGACCAGCGCGAGCGCATTCTGGCCGAGTGGACGCGCCGCTACGACGGCAAGACCGAGCAGAAGAAGTGAATTTTTTTGCCAGCGTGTGAGCACCGACTTGTTTCTCGATCTGCGTCAAATCCGCAAGGCGTTTGGCAGCTTTACCGCCCTGCAAGACATCAACCTCGGCATTCAAAAAGGCGAGTTTGTCTGTTTTCTGGGGCCGTCGGGCTGCGGCAAAACCACCTTGTTGCGCATCATTGCCGGGCTGGAGTTGCAGACCGCCGGGCAGGTTTTTCAGGCCGGGCGCGATATCTCCCTCCTGCCGCCAGCATTGCGCGACTACGGCATCGTGTTTCAGAGCTACGCGCTGTTTCCCAACCTGAGCGTGTTTGACAATGTCTCGTATGGGCTGGTGAACCGCAAGACACCGCGTGCCGAAATCCGCCAGCGTGTCACTGATCTGGTCAAGCTGGTCGGACTGCCCGGCAGCGAAGCCAAGTTTCCGGGTCAACTCTCGGGCGGTCAGCAGCAGCGCATTGCACTGGCGCGGGCGCTGGCCACCTCGCCGGGCTTGCTGCTGATCGATGAGCCGCTATCGGCACTGGATGCACTGGAGCGGGTGCGCCTGCGCCAGGAAATTCGCAGCCTGCAGCAAGAACTGGGTGTCACCACCATCATGGTGACGCACGACCAGGAAGAAGCATTGAGCCTGGCTGACCGCATTGTGGTCATGAACCACGGCGTGATCGAGCAGGTCGGCACACCGGTTGATATTTACCGCGAACCGGCCTCGCCTTTTGTGGCAGATTTTGTCGGCAAGGTCAATGTGCTTGGTGCCAATCGCGTCAACGGCCGGCTGCAACTCGGTCGCTTCAGCCTGCCGGGTCACGCCCATAACAACGGTCCGGTCAAGGCCTACCTGCGCCCGGAGGACGTGCTGGCACAACCAATTGCCCCGGGCGATGCGCATGTGTTTGATGCGCGCATCGAAAAAATCGACTTCCTCGGCGCCTACTGTCACGTCGTGGTGAGTTCCTGGTCGCTTGACGAACACCGGCTGACGGTGTATCTGGCGCTCAATTTTCTGTCCGAGCAGTCGCTGCAGGTTGGCTCGCAGTTGCAGCTCAAACTCTTGCCCGAGCGGATCAAGGTGTTTTGATGGTGGCCCCGCCTGCGGCCATTGCGGTCAATCAGCAATTTCATTGGATTGACCGTCTAGCCCATGTCCTGCTTGCGCTGGTAGCTATCATTTTGTTGTATTTTGTGGCGCTGCCGCTGGCTGCCATCCTGGTCCAGGCGCTGCAGTCTGGCAGTGGCGAATTTATCTGGCTGGCCAATTTTGTCGCTTACGCGCAGACCCCTGCCCTGCTGGGCAGCCTGTGGAACAGCTTGTGGGTGTCTGGCCTGGTGACGCTGATTGTGCTGCCGCTGGCCTTCACCTTTGCTTATGCCTTGAGCCGCTCCTGCATGCCGTACAAGGCGCTGTTTCGCGGCATCACCCTGGTGCCTCTGCTGGCGCCATCGCTGCTGGCGGCGATTTCACTGATTTACTGGTTTGGCAACCAGGGTGTGCTCAAGGGCTGGCTGCAAAGCATCGGTTTTGACGAAATTTACGGCGCACCCGGCGTGGTGCTGGCCGAGTGCATTGCGGTGTTTCCGCACACCCTGATGATTCTGGTCACGGCCTTGTCAATGTCGGATGCGCGCCTGTTTGAAGCGGCAGATGCCATGGGCACCACGGCAGTGCGCAAGTTTTTCACCATCACGCTGCCAGGTGCCAAATACGGTTTGATCTCGGCTGCCATGGTGACTTTTACCCTGGTGATCACCGACTTTGGCATCCCCAAGGTGATTGGCGGCAATTTCAATGTGCTGGCCACCGACGTGTTCAAGCTGGTGATTGGCCAGCAGGATTTTGCCAAGGGTGCGGTGGTGGCGATTTTGCTGCTGACCCCGGCAGTGCTGAGTTTTGCGGTCGATAACTATGTCAGCCGCCGCCAAACCGCCATGCTGACCGCCCGCGCCATTCCATACTCTGCCAAGCCATCGCCGCTGTTTGACCGGTTGATGACCTTGTATTGCGCGATCATCGCCTTGCTGGTGCTGGCGATGCTGGGCATGGCAGTGTTTGCCTCGTTTGCCACTTTTTGGCCATATAACCTGACCCCGAGCCTGCGCCATTACACCCTGGGCCTGCTGGATGCCGAGGTCGGCGTAGCGTTTTTCAACAGCCTCAAAATGGCTGCTGGCACCGCCCTGTTTGGCACGGCGCTGGTGTTTGTCGGGGCTTATCTGCTGGAAAAAACCAAGGGCATGGACGGCCTGCGTGCGCTGGTGCGGCTGCTGGCAGTTATTCCCATGGCGGTGCCGGGCCTGGTGCTGGGCCTGGGCTATATCTTTTTCTTCAATGCGCCAGCCAACCCGCTGGGCGGGCTGTACCACACGCTGACCCTGCTGACCGTTTGCACCATCGTCCACTTTTACACCACCGGGCATCTGACGGCGGTGACTGCATTAAAAGCGTTGGACAGCGAGTTTGAGTCCGTCAGCGCCTCCTTGAAAGTGCCGTTTTACAAGACCTTCTGGCGCGTGACGCTGCCGGTATGCACGCCCGCGCTGGTGGACATGGCGCGTTACTTTTTCATCAACGCCATGACCACCATCTCGGCTGTGGTGTTTTTATACTCGCCCGAGACCAAGGTGGCTTCGATTGCCATCCTGAACCTCGACGAAGCTGGCGAAATGGGGGCCGCCGCCGCCATGGCGCGAGGAGCTGCATCTGCCCGGCTATTCCCTTGCAGGCGTCCGTAGAATGAATATAATGCCGTCCACCAGCGGCGAAAGCTGCCTAGGCCAGCTTGGGTGCGTGATCAGACAGACGCCCATCCAGGCCGCCAGACCGTTTTCGCAAAGCCCGGGGCGTGGCGCAGCTTGGTTTAGCGTGCTTGACTGGGGGTCAAGAGGTCGAGGGTTCAAATCCCTCCGCCCCGACTTTTGTTCAGAAGAGGCCGTTCGACGAGAAAGTCGAACGGCCTTCTCTTTACCAGCACAAGACTTGTGTCGGTCAGGAGGCGGTTCAAACTGACGCACTCCAAGATCTCCCGTC
>DAOSLL010000381.1:2014-4653 GCA_035368905.1 Rhodoferax sp. | reverse complement strand
ACCAGCACCAGCCCCAGGTAGGTGTCGTTGATGCCAATGCGGGCAAAAAACAGGTAGGTGCTGACACCCACCACCACAATCGGCACCACCATTGGCGCAATCAGCAGGCTCATCAGCAAGCCTTTGCCCCAGAATTGGATGCGAGCCAGACCGACCGCCGCCATGGTGCCCAGGATGGTGGCCAGGATGGTGGCCAACGGTGCCACGATAAAGCTGTTGCGGGTGGCACGCGCCCAATCGTCCGACGAAAACAGGTTGTCGTACCACTGCAGCGACCAGCCCGGCATCGGGTATGACAAAAACGAACTGCTTGAGAATGACAGCGGCATGATGACCAGAATCGGCAGCAACAAAAACAGCAGCACCAGCATGCCAGTGCCGCGCAGCACATACCAGCCAATCTTGTCGGGCAAGGTGGCGTAGGCCGGAAACATGGGGCGGGCAGGCAGTGACATGATGTTGGTTCCCTGGCTTTAGGCTAAAAAGGCAACTCTTTGCAATTTCCGAGAAGAATTCAAGAAAGTCATGAAGTCATTCGTCGCGAGGGCGCAACTCCCACAAATTCAAAATGCGCCGACCATGTTCTGCGGGTGTCGCGCGACGAAGGCTGTTCGATTCCGGCTTGTCCGGCTTAGGACGTGGTCGAACCTAGGTGACGCATTGGGCGGGTGGATTTGGGATGCAATGCCAAGTGCAGAGCGCGACATGTGGCGAACCACATCGGCGCTTTGCAACGGCGCAGTGCGCCCAAACCTGACGCGCCAAATGGGGCAGTTATTGATGACCATGTCTTTAGCCCATGCTCAACTCGGACTTGACGACCCGGCGGTACACCGCGTACAGCACCAGTGTGGCCGACAGCAGCACCGCACCCAGGGCGCAGGCCATGCCCCAGTTAACGTTGACATTGGTGTACTGGGCGATGTAGTAGCTCAGCATCTGGTCGTCGGCACCGCCCAACAGCGCCGGCGTCACGTAATAGCCAATGCTCAAGATGAACACCAGCAGGCCGCCAGCGCCAATGCCGGGATAGGTTTGCGGCACATAAACCCGAAAAAATGCCGCCAGCGGCGACGAGCCGAGCGACACGGCAGCGCGCAGGAAGCTCGCCGGCACCGACTTCATCACACTGTACAACGGCAAGATCATGAAGGGCAGCAGGATGTGCACCATGGCAATGATCACCCCCAGCCGGTTAAACAGCAGTGGCAATGGTTCGCTGATGAAGCCCAGCTCCAGCAGCGACCGGTTGACCAGCCCATTGGATTGCAGCAGCACGATCCAGGCCGCCGAACGTACCAGGATCGAGGTCCAGAACGGCACCAGCACCAGAATCATCAGAATGTTGGCCTGGCGCGGGGTCAGCGTTGACAGCCAGTAGGCCAGCGGGTAGCCCAACAGCAGGCAAAAAAGGGTGACCACGGCGCTGATGCTGAAGGTGCGCAGCAGGATTTTGCTGAAAGCGGCTGAATCGGCATCGACTTTGGCAATGTTGCCCTGCATGTCGCGCTTCAGGTCAACCGAGGTCAGCAAATAGTCAGGCGTCCAGCGTGAACCATTTTTGGCAATCGCCTGCCAGTAGCCGGGCTCGTTCCAGCGTGGGTCCAGCGCCAGCAGGCGGGCCTTCACCTGGGCCGGGCTCAGCCCCGCGTCAAACGGCAAGGCGCGGTAAGTGCTCATCACCAGCGAGCGGGCACCGCTGATTTCGCTGTTGAGGCGGCGCGCCAGGCCGCCGGCATCAGACTGCTCGGCAATGTTGGCAAGGTCGGCGGCCAAGGCCGCGTAGGCGGCATCGGGCGGACTGGAGGTTTTGTCCCAGTTGTCCAAGGCTGCCACGGTGCGACTCAGTGTGCTGGCCACTTCCGGGTTTTCCACGGCGCGAATCAATAGCGCGCCAATCGGCACGATAAAGGTGGCCAGCAGAAAGATCAGCAAAGGCAGCGTCAAAGAGATGGCCAGGGCCTTTTTGCGGCGTTGCGAACGCCACAACTGCGCCGCCAGGTTGTCAGGAACCGCAGTCGAAGCGAGCGTCATTGCCTGCCCTGCTTCAGATCAACTTATTGGGCCGCCCAGGCGGCAAAACGCTTCTCAAGCGCTTCACCCTGATCAGCCCAGAAGCTCACGTTGAACTGCAGCGCGGTTTTGGCGTTGGCCGCAGAAGTCGGCAGTTGCGCGAGCACCTTGGCATCGAGCTTGGCCAGCGCCTTGTTGTTGGTCGGGCCATACGAAATGTTCTTGGCGTACTCGGCTTGCGCATCAGCACTGCTGGCCATGGCGATGAACTTCAGGGCGGCTTCCTTGTTGGGCGTGCCTTTGGGCATGACCCAGTAGTCCAGGTCATAAATACCGCCGGTCCAGGTGATTTTGAGGTTTTTGCCTCGCGCTGGGCGGCATCGATACGGCCGTTGTAGGCGGTGGTCATGACCACGTCGCCTGCCACCAGAAACTGCGGTGGTTGCGCACCAGCTTCCCACCACTGAATGTTGGGCTTGAGTTCTGTGAGCTTCTTGAACGCGCGGTCAGCGCCCTCTTTGGTCATCAGCACCTTGTACACGTCGGCAACCGGCACGCCATCGGCCATCAGGGCAAATTCGACGTTGTAACGGGCACCCTTGCGCATGGCACGTTTGCCGGCAAAT
>DAOSLL010000381.1:0-2004 GCA_035368905.1 Rhodoferax sp. | reverse complement strand
CGTCCCAAAAATCGGCCCAGGTGGTCGGGGCAGTCTTGAGCTTGTCGCCGTCGTAGGCCATCACGGTGGACCAGACAAAGGTGCCGATGCCGCACTCATGCACGGCAGCCGGTTGAAAGTCGGCCTTGTTGCCTATTTTTTGATAGTCAAGCTTCTCGAACAGGCCTTCATCGCAGCCACGGGTCACATCGGGGGACTCGACCTCGACCACGTCCCAGTTGACCTTTTTGGCCTCTACCATGGCCTTGATCTTGGCTTGCTCACCGTTGTATTCCACCCCCACCACCTTGTTGCCGGTGGCCTTCTCATAGGGCGCAAAGTAGGCGATCTTTTGGGCGTTGCCATTGGCACCGCCGAAGTTGACCACGGTGATCTCGGTCGCTGCGACAGCGGCAAGAGAGGCAAACAGGGCACAGGCGGCCACGATCGGTTTGAGTTTCATCAGCAAGCTCCATTTATGAGAGTAAAGACAGGGACAGGAAAAAATGCATGTGGTTCAAAGGTAAATCCGCAAGTGCTCTGGCGGCAAGTGCAGCCAGACCAGATCACCCGGCTGGGGCACCGCCTGGCTGGCCAGCGCAATCTTGACAGTAGCCTCAAGCTGATCGGCCACCTTGCAGCGCAGGCGCAGGTGGTCGCCAAAATAAATCACGTCGTCCACCGTGGCCTGCAGGCAGTTGCTGCTGGGGCGGTCAGCGGCAAAGTGGGCGTGAATGCGCTCAGGGCGAATACAGGCCTGCACCTTGCTGCCCGGTGTAGCCGCGTTGACATTGACACCGGTGAAATGACTGCCGCCCGAAAACTGCACGCTGCACTGCTGGCCCTCGCTGGCGCTCAGCACGCCGTCAAACACCGTGTTGTCGCCGACAAAACCAGCAACAAAACGGTTGACGGGTGTTTCATACAACTGTGTCACGGCATCAATTTGCTGTATCGCACCGTCGTTGAACACGGCCACCCGGTCAGACATCGTTAACGCCTCGGACTGGTCGTGCGTGACATAGACAAAGGTCAGACCGAGCTTGCGATGCAGTTCTTTCAATTCGATCTGCATGTGTTCGCGCAGTTGCTTGTCCAGAGCCCCGAGCGGCTCATCCATCAACACCAGTTGCGGGTTGAACACCAGCGCACGGGCCAGTGCCACGCGCTGCTGCTGACCGCCAGAGAGTTGGCCAGGGTAGCGCTCGCCCTTGCCGCCCAGATGCACCATGTCGAGGGCCTTGGTGACGCGGGTCTGGCGCTCGGCCCTGGCCACCTTGCGCACCGTAAGCGGGTAAGCCACGTTGTCGGCAATCGTCATGTGCGGAAACAGTGCGTAGTTCTGAAACACCATGCCAAAGTTGCGCCTGTGGGGCGGTGTCTTGGTGATGGGTTTGCCCGCCAGAAAGATCTCGCCAGAAGTGGGCGACTCAAACCCGGCCAGCATCATCAGCGTGGTGGTTTTGCCTGAACCTGAGGGCCCGAGCAGCGACAGGAATTCGCCGCTCTGGATGTCGAGGTTCAGGTCGCGCACCACCAGGGTGCTGCCATCGTAGGACTTTTGCACGCCGCTAAAGCGCACCAGGGGTTCAGTGGTTGCCATTGTTTGCTATTTCACAAAGAACAGCCAATGCAGACAGGACAAAGGCTGGCAGCCATCATCTGCGCAAATAACGTGCCAGTCAGGCAAGCGCTGCGAGACTGGCCTGCAGAATGCTCAAGCCCTCGTTCACGATGGTCTCGCTTGCCGTCAGTGGCACCAGGATGCGCACCACATTGCCATAGGTGCCGCAGGTCAACAGAATCAAGCCGCGTTTGGTGGCTTCGGTCGCCAAGGCTTTGGCCAGGTCGGCATCAGGCTGGTTCACATCACCACCCTTGCATAGCTCAATGGCCACCATCGCGCCCAAACCGCGCACGTCGGCAATGCGCTTGTCTGTTTCCGCCATGGCCCTCAGGCTGGCCGTCAGGTGCACGCCCAGGCTGCGGCTGCGTGCCAGCAAGTTGTCCTTCTCAAACACATCA
>DAOSLL010000380.1:0-4656 GCA_035368905.1 Rhodoferax sp. | reverse complement strand
CCAAACGGGTACACAGCAAATCACCAGAATTTTGCAGTTCGATGACTTCAAGCGTCTGGCCAGCGTAGAAGTGCCACATTTCATCTGACTTGATGCGGTGAAACGCTGAAAAGTCATCTTTCTCCAGCAAAAAATAAATCCCGGTGCTGATGTGTCTTGGCACGACCCCGCCTGCCCCCGGCACGTCGATCTGACCGTCGCTGCGGTAAGTTTCCCGGTAGTAGCCGCCTTCCGGGTGGGCTTGCAGCTTGAGTGCCTGGATGAAACTCTGGGCCTTGTCAGACATCGGCACTGGGTCAGTTGAATTGGCAGGCACCCGGCCCGCCGGGATGGGCACAGGTGCCGCATGGGCCGGGCATGACCGGCGCGGCGCTGGCTGATGCGGCCGTGGTGGCAAAGACCGAAAGCTGTTTGTCGAGTTCTTTTGAATGGCAAACGGGGCATTCGGGGACCGTGTCGGAACGAACCAGTGCTTCGAACTCCTTGCCACAGTCACTGCAGGCGTATTCATAAATCGGCATGTCAACTCCAGGTTATTTGATTTCCAAATCATCCAGGTCGTTGTCGACTGGCCTGGCCTTGCGTTTGCAATGCCTGCGCCAGGCTGCCTGAAACCACGAATGATCTGGAAATGGCATCAAAGCTGAATTATCAACCGTCACCGGCGCGCAAACCCATTTTGTCGCCAGGCTTCAAACACCGTCACCGCCACCGCATTGGACAGGTTCAGGCTGCGCTGGCCTGCCAGCATCGGCAGCTTCAGGCTGCTGCCTGCGGCAAACGACTGGCGCACCAGGTCGCTCAAGCCCCTGGTTTCCGAGCCAAACACCAGGTAGTCACCAGGCTTGAAAAGGGCCTCGAAGACGCTCTGGCTGGCCCGCGTGGTCAACGCAAACAGGCGGTCGGCAGATGGTTTTTCGGTCGCCAGAAAAGCCTGCCAGCCGGCATGCTGCCTGACCGTGGCGTACTCGTGGTAATCCAGCCCGGCGCGGCGCAGGTGTTTGTCGTCCATCGAAAAACCCAGCGGCTCAACCAGATGCAAGGTGCAGCCAGTGTTGGCAGCCAGCCGGATGACATTGCCAGTGTTGGGCGGAATTTCGGGCTCGACCAGAACAATATGGAACATGGCCAAATTGTCGTGCACGCGCGAGTGGCAGGCTCACTCGGTTCGCGCGATCACCACCGCGCTGACCCGGCTGGCACCGGCTGCCAAAAGTGTCCGTGCGGCGGCGTGCAGTGATGCGCCGGTGGTCATCACATCGTCCACCAGCAGCAGATGGCGGCCTTGCAGCGCGCTGATGTGCAGTGGTTCAACGGCAAACGCGTCCTGCAGCGCCGTCAGGCGCAAGCTGCGCTTGAGGGTGTGCTGCGCCGGTGTGTCCTTGATGCGCAGCAGCAGGTCGGTGCGGGTTTTGCGAGTGTTGAGCAGGCGCGCCAGCAACAGGGCCTGGTTGTAGCCGCGCTGTTTCAGCCGCTGTTGCGACAGCGGCATCGGCAACACCAGATCAGCCGCATCAAGCAGCGGCTCGACCCAGGGCGCAGCGCGCAGCAGGGTGGCAAAAATGCGCACCAGACCCGGCTCGGCATGAAACTTGAAGTCTTGAATCAGCCGTGACCAGGGGTAGGCATAAGCCACGGCGGCCAGGCACTGGTCGAGTGGCGGCGGATTTTTCAGGCAGGCACCGCACTGGCGCATGCCCGCCGGCAAGGGCAGCGCGCAACGATGACAGCGCTGCTGCGGCTGGGCAAACAGGTTGACGCAAGCCTCGCACACGGCGTGCGAAGGCCAGGCGTGGCAGACCCGGCACTGACCTGGCAGATCGGCCAGCCCGGACAGGCGCGGCAATGTGGTCAAGGCCTTGGAGATCAGTTTGACAAACATGCGTTCAATATACTCGCGCTCACACCAGATTTTTGCCATGACTGACACCCAACCACCAACCCTTGACCCGCAAGCCGCCCGGCGTTGGCAGCATTTGCCGGGCGCTGCTTCGCCGTGGCTGCATGAAGAGGTGGCGCAGCGCATGCAGGAGCGGCTGGACTTGATCAAGTGCCAGCCTGCGCATTGGATTGATTGGCAGCCCGGTCGCGGTGGCCTGCAGGCGCATGGCCTGGTGGCGCGGCGTTACCCAAAAGCGACTTGCCTGGTGTTCGAGTCATCTTTGGCTGGCGTGCAGCTTGCCACCCAGGCGCTGGTGGCGCCACGCTGGAACCCCAAAGCCTGGCTGGCACCCAAGACCACCGTTGCGCAAGATATCGGGGCACCCGCGCAAATGCTTTGGTCGAATATGGCACTGCACATGGCGGCCGAGCCACTGGCTTTGCTGGCCCAATGGCATCAGGCGCTGGAAGTTGATGGTTTTTTGATGTTTTCCTGCCTGGGACCCGACTCGCTCAAGGAAATGCGGTCGCTCTACCAGTCCAGGCAGTGGCCGGCACCAGCGCACGCGTTCACCGACATGCACGACTGGGGCGACATGCTGCTGTCAGTCGGGTTTGCTGAACCCGTGATGGACGTGGAACGCATCACGCTGACCTTTGAGACCCCCGAGCGCTTGCTGCAAGAACTGCGCGGTCTGGGTCGCAACCTGTACCGGGGGCGTTTTGCCGCGCTGCGCGGGCGGCACTGGCAGCAGCAGTTGTGCGACGCACTGGCGAGCCAACCGCTGCAGTTGACTTTTGAGGTCATTTACGGCCACGCCTTCAAACCCAGCCCGAAGCTGCCGGTCAGCGCCCACAGCGCCATCACGCTCGATGAGATGCGCGCCGCCTTGCAGCGCAGCAGGGGCGCAGCAAGTGCCAGCCAGGCCAGCACCACCATCGGGGGCCAGCATGGCTGACCTGAACTTTCGGGGCGCGCTGATGGTGGTGTGCCTGCTGATATTTGCCGTGTCGTTTGCCTTGCTGCTGCTGGCGGCGTGGCGGCATCACCGGGCAAACCAGTCTGACAGCGCCAATTTTCATGACTCGCTGTGGGTCGAGATTTCATGGACCATCGTGCCCTGCGTGATTGTGCTGGTGCTGGTGTGGCCCACGGTCAGGACGATCTGGGTACCGTGACCTGGTGCTTCGCTGGCTGCGCTTCCACCAGGATGTGCTGGCCGAATCAGAAGTTCTGTGATTTGGGACGCGTATCGCTATTGCGCTCATTGCTGCTGATTTGGGCAATCAACGGCACGCCGAATTGGACATTGACCCCGGCTCAACAAATCATCGAAGCCGACTTGCCAGACTTCCGGCAATCTCATAATTTATAAGAATAATGCCTGCATCCCTTATGGATGTAGCGTTGACAGCTACAACATTTGTAGTGTTTTGATGACACGGCCGGGGTATCGGAGGCAGGGCCGACCCGGTCAGCCGTGCTTGCGCTGCCCATGATGGCCAAGGCCCGCGATGTCCGGGTTTGCCAGCACGGCCTATGCAAACCATCAACCTTTGCCGTCAAATCTGCGCGCGTTTTTACAGCCACGCGAAGCATCATCAGCGTCGCCCTGGACCGGCTCAAACATCCGGCCGACCACATCGGCCCGAAACGGCAAATGCGCGTTGAGGCAAGGGCCAACGCAGCGGATCAAGGCCCCACGCCTATGTGCGGGCTGCTGCAACAGCAGCCGGCACCGATTTTTTGGGCACGGCGGGTAGACTTGACGATTTGACCAAAGCGCCACCAGCCATGCACCTGCTACTTGTGGAAGACGACATTGAGCTGGGAACGGAAACCCAGCGGGCGCTGGCCGCACGCGGGTTCACCAGCGTGTGGGTGCGCTGCGCGCGTGACGCACACAGCCAGGCGACGGCCCCCGATGCAGCAGCGTTTGACTGCGTGTTGCTGGACCTGGGCCTGCCCGACAGCGACGGCATGGCCTTGCTGCAGGCCTGGCGCAACCAGGGTTTGCGCGTGCCGCTGATCGTTCTGACCGCCCGCGACGCACTCGACGCCAGGGTCACCGGGCTGAATTCGGGGGCCGACGACTACATCATCAAACCGGTCGCCCCGGATGAGCTGGCCTCGCGCATCCATGCGGTCACGCGCCGGGCCGTGGGCCAGACGCACGCCCGGTGGGTCGTCGGGGCGCTGCAAATCGACCAGTCGCGCCGCGAAGCCAGGCTGAACGGGCAAACCGTACCGCTATCGCCGCGCGAGTTCGACATTTTGGTGGAACTGGCCAAACGGGCCGGCCAGGTGGTGACCAAGCACCATCTGGCGCGTGCGCTTGCCCCGCTGGGTGAGCCGCTGCAATTCAACACGCTGGAATTCCACGTTCACAACCTGAGGCGCAAGCTGGAGTCCGCCCGCATTGAAACGCTGCGCGGCATCGGCTACGCCTTGCACCCATGACCGCCATCTGGTGGCGGCAATCCATAGCGCGGCGCATGTTGCTGGCCTTGTTGCTGGCCTGCACTGCCCTTTGGGCCTGCATTTATTTTCTTGGCTTGTACAGCACCCACGCGATCGGATCCGGGTCTTTTGACCGCGACCTGAAGGGACTGGCAACAGCCATGGTGGCCACCCTTGACGACCACCCGCCCCGGCCGGCCATGGCATCTGTGCTGTCCGGGTTTGATCACCTGCTTGAGTCCTACCACGCGCAAAAATTTGTGGTGGATGGCTACATGGCGTTTCAGGTCTGGCAAGCCGATGGCACGCCAGCA
>DAOSLL010000379.1:0-4656 GCA_035368905.1 Rhodoferax sp. | reverse complement strand
CGGCGCGCATGACTTCCAGCTCTTTCACCAATTGCTGCTCCAATACCTTGCGCGACTGCTTCTGTGGTGAACTTTCCATTGCTCTTCCCAGTATGTGTCTGCGGCGATCAGTAGGGCCTGAAATTGTTGCCTCGGTCAGATCGCACGGCGGTAGGTGTCAACGGGGATAAGAGCCGAGGGGGCGTCATGCGGCGCTTTGGGGTGCTCTCCAGGCGAGCGCACTCTCTGTTCGACCCGTCTGCGACATTGAAGAAAGCAATACTGTCTTGGAGCTGCTTGGCCTGGCCGGTCAGCTCTTCAGAAGTGGCCGCCAGTTCTTCGGAGGCTGATGCGTTTTGCTGTGTGGCCTTGCTGAGCTGCCCCATGGCGCTTCCAATTTGATCTACCGAGCAGATTTGCGCCATGCTTTCAGACGCGATTTCTTGCACCAATTCCGACGTTTTCTGGATGCTGGGCACGATTTCATCGAGCAACTTCCCGGCACGCTCTGCAGTGGTTACCGAATTGCTGGCCAGTCCACCAATTTCTTTGGCAGCTTCCTGGCTGCGCTCAGCCAGTTTGCGCACCTCGGCAGCCACAACCGCAAAGCCTTTACCGTGCTCGCCCGCTCGAGCTGCTTCAATGGCAGCGTTGAGTGCCAACAGGTTCGTTTGGTAAGCGATATCGTCCACAATACCAATCTTCAATGCTATCTGCTTCATAGCGTCTACCGTTGAACTGACGGCAGCCCCGCCTTCAACGGCCTCTTGACTGGTTTTGGTCGCCACGCTATCGGTCACTTTAGCGTTGTCGCTGTTTTGATTGATGGAAGTCGACATTACCTCGATTTGGGACGAAGTTTCTTCAACACTGGCTGCTTGTTGGCTGGCTGCCTGCGACAGTGACTGCGCCGTGGCGCTGACCTGATTAGCTGCACCTAATAATGCATCGGAGGCGGCGTGCACTTCGCCAATCACGCGGGTCAGGTTTTCGGCGGTGGTGTTGACACTGTCTTTGACCTTGCCAAACAGACCTTGATAGTCACGCTCAATGCGTTTGGTCAGGTCGCCGTCGGCAAACGCTGCCATGACCTCAGCGACATCGCCCAGTCCCTGTTCGCTGGTGGCAATTAGCTCATTCATGCCAACACTGATCATTTCCAGGAAGCCGCTTTTCCCCGTGGTACTCAGCCGCTGACTGAAGTCGCCTGCGCCCGCTGCAGCCACGATGGCCGCCACTTCTTCCTCGGCGGCGATTTCATCAGTGCGATCAAACCATTGAGTGACCCGACCGATGGGCTGGCCAGACGCGTCGAGTACCGGGCGCGCCTGCAAGCGCAATTTGCGACCTGCAACATCCATGTCTTCCGTTTCACCGGTTTTGAAGGCCCGGTCGAACTGAGCGGCAGACTGACCGTGGGTAAATAGGCTGCTGAGTTTGTTGCCGTAGAAGGCATCGGCATCAAAACCGGGGCCAGCGATGAGTTTGAGCAGTGCCTTGGCTGGTGGTGTGGCGTGCACCAATAACCCATCTGCGTTGGAGACGGTCACATTGGCCGCCAGGCTGTCGAGTGCGTTGCGGATGCGCAGGTTGAAGGTGGCCGCTGAAGCAGCTTGCTGCATGATGGCCTGCACCTTGTTCATCGCCTCGGTGATGCGCGCCTTTTGCCCCGGCAGACGCTCCATTGAGGTGTCGAGTTTGCCCTCGGAATAGGACAAGGCCAGATCAATGACTTTGGCGTTGAGTGCAATGTGCGCCTGCACCAGTTCATTGGTAGAGCGGGCCATGGCCGCATAGTCGCCAGGAAGCTCCTGCGCAGGCATAGCAAAGTCAATCATGCCAGCCTGGTGTTGGCGTGCCATCTCAGCTTGAGCAGCCTGAAACTGGCCCAATACGCCCTGCATTTTGCTGAAGGATTGCAGCAGTTGACCGGTTTCATCGTTGCCACTCATCGGCAACTTGCCGTCGAGTTTGCCCGCAGCCACGTCGTCTGCTGCTTGTACCGCAAGATGCAAGGGTCGGGTGATCGAGCGCGTCACCAACCAGCCCGATAGTGCAGCCAACAGCACCACCAGCGCGTTGGCGGCAATCAGCAGACTGCGGGTGGATTGGTACTGCGCTTCGGCTTCGGCGTACACCTTTTGCGTTTCAGCCTGCTGGAAGGCAATGTTCTCATTGAGCGCATCCAACATTTTTTGGATGGCGGGGGAGGCTTCCTTCAGTAGCAGCTCGGTCGCCTCAGAGTCCTTGTCGGCCATGGTGAATTCAATCACCCTGTTATTGAGTTCCAAGACAATCGACCTGGCATCCGAAACTTTCTTTCGAATGGCCTTACCTGCTTCACTAACCGGCATTTTTTCCAGCTCAGCCCACAGTTTGTTGTAGTTATCGCGCGCGTCCGCAATTGATTTACGCCTTTGCTCCCTGAGCTCCTTTTCTTTCACCAAAAGGATCGTGCGGATGACGCGCGCAACGATGTGCGTAGATGCTGCCATTTCATTGCTCAATCGAACCTTGACGTTGTTGTCTTGAACAATGTCACGCAGGTTTTCTTGAATGTCGGCGACCTTACTCAAGGTCAGGACGGCGGCGATGATGGTGACCACTAGCACCAAGCCAAAGGTAAACCCGAGGCGGGTGGCAATCTTCATGTCTTTGAAGTTCATATCAAAATTCCATCGCGTTCAGAGAAGACAACATTCCGGTGGGGATTGCCATTTCAGACACCAGCCCTTGTTTGGTTGCAGCTTGCTCGCGCAAGCGTTTAGGCAAGGTGATGCCATCCATCCCCGGCATGTTGACATCGGAAATGATGAGGTGGACACGCTTTATTTGCGGTTTGCGAAGCGCATCGTTGCCGTCGCTGGCCTCTATTACTTCATAACCGCCACCTTTCAATGCAATGGACACGGTTGCCCGAACAGACGCGGCGTCATCTACAACCAGCACAGTCGTTCCGTTCATGGTGAGCAGCCTTTCTCTTTATGTAGCCATGGTGCTCGGCTGTGCCTGATCCTGGACAGATCTCGAAAGCTCGCAGCAGCTTCTATTGACCCTATCGACCCATTGGCGCATGTTTGGTCTTGATTCATTGCATCAGATAACAGTTGGTTTACACAACAGCGCCAGACCAGGTCACTTGACATATTGGCCATATTGACCATACTCCCCACAGCATCAGCGCAATTGATCTTATACAAGCGGGTAGCCGTTGTCAGTCAACCGAATCTGAAATTTATGCGCCTAAAGTCTTAGCTGATGTAAGTGCACTCTGATTTTTTATAGGACCACTCACTGCTGGACAGTGCCTAGTTTTCCCCGCTGAATTCACACCGCCATTCGCTCACCCTCAAAGGGCGGGTCATGGCGGCGATATTTGTCCAACATTTCGTCAGGTCAGGAGCCAAAGCGGAAACCGCGATAAATTCTGGCGGGGTAGAGCGAAGTGCATTGGAGACGATCAACTCTGAGGGCGGCATAGCCGGATTCATGGTACGAAGCCAACTGCGAAGGCAGCGCCAAACTTCGGCTGTGTGATTGATGGCCAGGCGCTGCAGCAACCGTTGTGCGATACAGCCGAGCTGAACATGCACATGGTAGGCAAGCAGCTTTGTGCGGATGGCCCTCGGTAAGCATCGGTGGTTCGTTGCAAATACTGATCGCCTGAGCCCCGGCACGGCGGCTTCATGCCCAGCATCCAGAAGTGATCAGCATAGGTGCCGATGACATGGACAGCCTGGCGAAACCCCAGCTCGATCTTGAAGCCGTAGCTGTAAAGCTGCAAGGTCTCCAAGGGTTCGAGCGACGTATCGATGGACAGCAGAAAGATCGTCCCACGCACAGGGTGATGAACAATAAGCAAGCGCACGATGCGCCCCACCGGTTTCCACAACCAATCGAGCACCCGAAAGCGCACCATCACATTGGACTCACCGTAGAGGACATGGTCGTCAATAACCTCCGCATTCGGCTCGTCGGGTTTGGCCGCACTGGTTCGTTGCAAATCGCTGGTGTGGCTCGGCCGATATACCGTGGCACGGAGCACTTCCCGTTGGCGCACGACATCACCGCCATGTCGCTGGCAGCCTTGAGCCAGCAGCGCGTCAGCATGGCGCATCCAGCACAATAAGCGCTTATGACTCAAAACCTGTTTGCCACACACTGGCTCGTCAATACGCTCCTCGATGAGGGTTTTGTTGCCCACAAAATCACTGAGCTCACCAAGCTCCCAATACCGTATGGCTTGAGCGACTGGCTTGACGTGAACTTTGATGCACCCAGCCTGTCACTGCGCAGCGAACACCAGCTTGAAAACAGCTTTATTGGTCCCCTGCTCGCCCAACTCGGCTGGACCGCTGTTCCACAGCAAAACATCGTTGTTCAGGGCAAGCTGGCCAAGCCAGACTGGTGCCTGCTGCTGGCGGCCGAACAGGGCAACACCCTCATTGCCAGCAAGGACCACACCCTGATCACCGCCATTTGCGAATCCAAAGCCTGGGGTAAAACACTCGACACCGGCAAAGCCGACCGCACCTACAACCCGCATCACCAGTTGCAGGACTACCTCAGCACCCTGCGGGTGCGCTTCGGTTTTTTGACCAACGGGCGCATCTGGCGCATTTATCCTATTTTCCTCAGTTGAAGCCCAAAAAAGTCTTAAAAACTCAAGCATGATAA
>DAOSLL010000378.1:0-4662 GCA_035368905.1 Rhodoferax sp. | reverse complement strand
CACCGCTGATGGGGCTGTTTGGCACGGTCGTTGGCATGATCGAGATTTTTGGCTCGCAAACCCCGACCGGGGCCACCGGCGGCAACCCGGCGCAACTCGCGCATGGCATCTCGGTGGCCTTGTACAACACCGCCTTTGGCCTGGTGGTGGCCATTCCGTCGCTGATCTTCTGGCGTTATTTCAGGGCCCGCGTCGATGAGTACCTGCTGACGCTGGAAATTGCCGCCGAGCGCCTGGCCCGGCATCTCAATACCCTGCGCATGTAGCCACCGGTCCGCATGAATTTCCGTCCACACCCCAAGGATGAACCCGAGATCAACCTGATCCCGTTCATTGACGTGCTGCTGGTGATCTTGATCTTTTTGATGCTCTCCACCACCTACAGCAAATTTACCGAGTTGCAGCTCCGCCTGCCGGTAGCCGACGTTGATGCGCAGCGCGACTACCCCAAAGAAGTGCTGGTGGCCGTCAGCAGCGACGGCAATTACAGCGTCAACAAAGTGGCGGTTGGCGGGCGCAGCGTGGCCGAGCTCAGTCAGGCATTGCAAGACGGTGCCAAGGCGGGCAAGGAATCGGTGGTCATCATCCACGCCGATGCCGCCGCCCGGCATCAGGCAGTGATCACGGTGATGGAAGCCGCCCGGCGCGTTGGCCTGACCCAAATCACCTTTGCCAGCCAGTCATCTGCGGCTGGTGCCACGCCCTGATCCCCGGCTGGCTGGCCTGATCGTCCTGCTGGCTTGTTGACAGTGCATTGAAACCATGCTTGATGCGCCAGGCAACCCCGGTTGGCAGCAGACGTTAACCCAGGCCTGGACCAGGCGCGGCCTGCTAGCCTGGCTGCTGTGGCCGGTTTCGCTGTTGTACCGCTTGCTGGTGAGCGCTCGCCTGGCACTCTACCGTGCTGGCTGGCTGGCTTGTGCCCGGCTGCCGGTGCCCGTCATCGTGGTCGGCAATGTGGTGGCCGGGGGCGCTGGCAAAACACCAGTGGTGCTGGCCATTGCAGCGCATTTGCAGCAGCAAGGCATTCGGGTCGGCATCATCTCAAGAGGCTACGGGCGCAGCACGCAAGCTTGCCTGGAAGTCACGCCTGATCGCCCTGCCCAAGAGGTCGGCGACGAGCCAGCGCTGATGCAGCAGCGCACCGGCGCGCCAGTTTTCGTCGCATCCCGGCGGGTGCAGGCGGCGCAGGCACTGCTGACTGGCTACCCACAAACCCAGGTCATCCTCAGCGACGATGGACTGCAGCATCTGCGCCTGGGACGTGACCTGGAAATCGGCGTGTTTGACGACCGCGGTGTCGGCAATGGTTTTTTGCTGCCGGCCGGCCCCTTGCGCGAGCCCTGGCCGCGCCACCTTGACCTGCTGCTGCACACGGGTGCACATCCGGCTTTTGCCGGTTTTCAGGGGCAACGCAATCTGGCCCGGCAGGCATTGCGCGCAGACGGGTCGACGCTGGCACTGGCCGACCTGGCAGCCGCTACCCGACTGGGCGCTGGTGCTGGCATCAAACCGTTGATGGCGCTGGCCGCAATTGCCCAGCCAGAGGCTTTTTTTGCCATGTTGCGCGCGCAGGGCCTGACCCTGGCAAAAACCCTTGCGCTGCCGGATCACTATGACTTTGGTAGCTGGTCATGCAATGAGTACAAGGGCTACAGCCTTATTTGTACTGAAAAAGATGCGGTCAAGCTGTGGCCCCTGGAAGCGCAGGCGCTGGCGGTGCCGCTGCAGTTTGTTGTGCCGCAGGCCTTTTGGCAGGTTTTCGATGCACGACTTGAAGCGTTGCTCAGTGCCCACACACCAACCAAAACGCTATCATTGGCCCATGGACACAAGACTGCTTGAATTGTTGGTTTGCCCGGTCACCAAAGGACCGCTGGAATACCGGCGCGAGACGCAAGAACTCACCTCGCGCAGTGCCCGCCTGGCCTACCCGGTGCGCGACGGCATTCCAATCCTGCTGGAAAACGAGGCCAGACCCATGACTGACGAAGAACTCGGGCTATGAGCTTTACCGTGCTGATCCCGGCGCGGCTGGACTCGGCCCGCCTGCCCAACAAACCGCTGGCCGACATCGGCGGCATTCCCATGGTGGTGCGGGTGGCTCAGCGTGTGTTGTCTCTTGCTGCAATCAGGGCATCCAGGAAAGCCCCGCGTGTGGTGGTGGCTGCCGACGGCCAGCAGATCATGTCTGCCTGCCAGGCGCATGGCATTGAGGCCGTGCTGACCCGCACCGATCACCCGTCTGGCAGTGACCGGCTGGCCGAGGCCTGCACGCTGCTGGGCTTGCCGGACGAATCGATTGTGGTGAATGTGCAAGGTGATGAACCGCTGATGGACCCGGCGCTGGTCGCGGCGGTCGCCAACTTGTTGCGAAAGACCCCTATTGCGCGCATGAGCACTGCCGCCCACGTGATTGAATCGGTTGCTGATTTTCACAACCCCAACGTGGTCAAGGTGGTGATTGACGCGCACAACATGGGCCTGTATTTCAGTCGCGCACCAATTTCCTACCCGCGTGACACACCCGAGCTGCTGCCGCAGCCAGCGCCACTGCGACACATTGGCATTTATGGGTATCGGGTTGGTTTCTTGAAGCTGTTTCCGACCCTGAGCCGCGCTCCCATGGAAGTCACCGAGTCACTGGAACAGTTGCGTGCCTTGTGGCACGGCTACCGCATTGCCGTTCATGTGACGGCACATGCACCCGGACCCGGCGTTGACACGCCGCAAGACCTGGAGCGGGTGCGCAACCTGTTTGGTGCTTGACGCAGCCCCTGTAAGTCAGCGCAAAGCTCGCGCGTGCTATTCTCGCTTTCCAAGTCTGTCTCAGGTTAGGGTCAAAAATAGGTTACCCATTTGGCCGCTGGAATCGGGATGCAATGCCAGGCGCAAAGCGCTGGTGTGCCCAAACCCGACGAGCCAAATGGAGAAGTCATGGATGACCATGTCCTGAATCTGTCAGACCCGGGCTACCCCACCGGATGCCCACCTTAGAAGCGATTTTCAATATTCACCCGAGGACACGCATGAAACTGATTTTGTTGGGCGCACCCGGCGCAGGCAAGGGCACCCAAGCCACATTCATCTGCCAAAAATACGGCATTCCGCAGATTTCCACCGGTGACATGCTGCGCGCTGCTGTCAAGGCAGGCACGCCGTTGGGCGTTCAGGCCAAACAGGTGATGGATGCTGGTGGCTTGGTGAGCGATGACCTGATCATCAACCTGGTCAAGGAGCGTATTGCCCAGGGCGACTGCGCCAACGGCTTTCTGTTTGACGGCTTTCCACGCACCATTGCCCAGGCAGATGCCATGAAGGCTGCCGGTGTCAAACTCGACTACGTGCTGGAGATTGACGTGCCCTTCAGTGCCATCGTGGAGCGCATGAGTGGCAGGCGGTCGCACCCACCTTCGGGCCGTACCTACCATGTCAAGTTCAACCCGCCCAAGGTGGCTGGCGTTGACGATATCACCGGCGAGCCACTGGTACAGCGTGACGACGACAAGGAAGAAACCGTCATGAAACGGCTCGATGTGTACAGCGCCCAGACCCGTCCGCTGGTGGCCTATTATTCCGACTGGGCCAAGTCAGACCCTGCCGCTGCCCCCAAGTACCGGGCCATCAGCGGCTCCGGTGGAGTCGATGAAATCACGGCAAGTGCCTTTGCGGCATTGGCCAGTTGAACCCGGAAGCAGCGCAGATCGGTTGCTTGGCGAAGCCTGATGCCCGCTGCAATGCCGGGCTTTTTCGGGGCGATTGCGGTTGGTGCGCTGGCTGCCTGGGTATCGGCACACGACCCATCTGGGCGCTGACGAGTTGGCCTGTGATGATCTTGCAAGGGCCTTCAATGACAGGCCCACGGTGAATCAAAAGCAAGTTTCGCTCAGTAAGCGAGTGCGCACGTTCGTGTCGCCGCCTTGGGCAGTTTCACCGCGCAGCCGTCGCGTCGGCGGTTCCCCAACCCGCACTGAGCCGCCCGGTCAGGCTGCCTGAAGCTGCACAGAAACAAAGCGAAGAACGCTGGCAATTTGCCCTCGAAAGTGGTGGCGACGGCCTGTGGGACTGGAATCTTCAGACTGGCGAGGGCTTTTTTTTTACCCCGCTACAAGCAAATGTTTGGCTATGCCGAGCATGAATTCGAGAACCATCCCGAGGCATGGTCCAGCCGCATTCACCCGGATGATGCACCCGGCGTGATGACGGCCTTGTGGCCCTGTCTGGATGGCAAAGATGGTACTGCCAGCGTGGAATTTCACATGCCGTGCAAGGATGGCAGTTGGTTATGGACGCTGGGGCGCGGCAGGGTGATTGCCCGCGATGCCAGCGGCAAACCTACGCGCATGATTGGCACCAATGCCGACATCACCGAGCGCAAATAAGCCGAAAAGATCATTCGTGAAAGCAAGCGGGAATGTCGCAGATGCGATGAAAACAACTTTGCCGGACTACTCAATCCGCGTGATCGCCACTGGCTTGAAGCCAAGATCGGCGAGTTTGCCTTTGCGGGCGCGGGCGGCACGGGCATTGTTGAGGCTACGGATTTCCAGCGTTTCGGCGCGCTCCTTGCCGCCCCGGCCAATACCCTGAATGCGCACACTGCGGCTGTAGGCAGCAGCACCTGCCAACGTGTCTTTAGCTTCCAGGTCAATCAACAGCAGG
>DAOSLL010000377.1:0-4662 GCA_035368905.1 Rhodoferax sp. | reverse complement strand
CGCGCTGGTCTGATCAACCGCAACCCGCTTGAAACCGGCAATCAATTCGGCGGCCCGGGCCAGGTTACGCGTGGCAATCATGCCGGCCGTCTCGACCTGACCCAGGAAGGCCTCCAGATCAGACCGGCGCAGCCCCTGCGCCACCTGCACCCGGAACGTCAGGGCGCGCTGCTCCAGCGTGGAAATCGCCATCAGCCCATTGCCAATCGGCGTGTTGAGCTCGTGCGCAATGCCTGCCACCATTGCACCGAGCGAGGCAAGCTTTTCAGATTGCACCAGGTGGTCTTGCATCAGCCGCAAATCGGTGAAGGCCTTCTGCAAGTCCAGATTGGCCTGGCTCAGGCTTTCGGTTCGTTTGCGGATACGCTCTTCAAGTTCGGCATTGAGCTCGCGCAAGTCGTTTTCCATCTGCCGCTTGTCGCTGATGTCGTGCAAAGAATAAATCACCAGTTCGCGCCCGGCAATGCAGACCCGCCCGAGTGATCCTTCGGCCAAAAACTGTGCGCCATTGGCGCGACGCGCCCAAGTTTCCACCCGGGTGACGATCTGCTGGCTTTCGACCTGCGCCAGCAACTCCGAGCCGACCAGCGAGTCCACCAGAAAGCCTGAGTCTGCCAGGTGCATTGCCAGTGCCTGCTGGTGCGAGTAGCCAATCAACTGCTCCCAAGCCTGGTTGACATCGGTGTGAATATAGGCCTTGTCACGCTTTTCGAGCACCGCCACTGCCACCGGACTGGCGTTGAAAAAGACATTGAACTTGTTCTCGTTGGCGCGGATTTCCTGTTCTTTTTGCTTCATGTCGGTGATGTCGATGTCCATGCAGACAAACTGAAGCCCATGGCTGATGTCAGGAATGGAAAATGTGGTGGCCAGAATCTGCCGTTCTTCACCACGGCGGTTGTGCGTCGTGGCCTCGAAGGGACCAAAAGGCTGTCCGGTTTTTTCGATACCGGCCAGCACATCCTGGAACCACTGCTGTTGCTCTCGGCTGTAGATCAGTTGATCAAGCGTCTGGCCCAGTGCCTCTTCACGGCTCCAGCCGAACATCGTCACCGATGCCGGATTCCAGTCAAGCACCCGCCCGCTGCGGTCATACCACTGGATCGCCAGCGTCGGGGTGGTGTCAACGATGGCGCGCAGTTGCTGCTCGCGGCGCTGGATGGTTCGCGCCATTTGCTCCAGACTGGCATCGAGTTGCTGCATTTCGCGCACTACTGATTTGTCGCCGGGCGGCTCGTATTGCCCCTGTGCCACCGCCTGGGCATAGGCCACGGTGCGCTGGACGCGGCGCTGCATCAGGTTGGCAAAAGCACCAAACAGAAACATGCCAAATCCGACCGACAGCGCCAGGGTGACCGAGGTGATGACCACCGCCACGCGCCGTGGCGCATCCGCCACCGATTCAGGGTAAGCCGACACCACCACCCAACCCAGCCGATTGGAGCGCCTGGCCGTGCCGGAATAGCTTTGGCCAGCCAGGCTGAAGGTGCCAAAAATGGGGGCACCGTCCAGCGCTGCGCGCACCACGGCAATATTCGACAGGTTGCTGCGGCTACGCGCCAACTGCATGTCGGGGGCCGCCACCGTCTCGCCCTTGCCGTCAACCACCAGCACCATCAAGCCATCCAGACTGTTGGAACTGTGGACAAAGTCAACCAGCCGACGCACCGATACTTCAGCAAAAACGATATCTTCGCCAGCAGGCAGTGCCACGGCAACCACCGGGATGCCCAACACCGGGGACTGAAACTGCTCGCTCCAGGTCAGGCCACGGCTGCGGCGCACCGCTTGCACCACTGGCAAGCCACTGAAGTCGTTGCCAATCCAGTCCGCCATTTGCAGGCCGGGGCGGGCTGACGAGCCCATGGCGATCACTTTCGCTTGCTGGTTGAGCACATAAAGGTTTTCAAACAGTTCGGCCGAACCAGACACGCGGGCGATCAGCGCCGCAGCCGTTGCGCGCGAGGCGGCAGATCTCTCGTCGGCGAGCATCTGACCAATCGAAGCGGTCAGCGTCTCGGTGGTGTCGAGCAGGACTTCAAGCTGTTGCAACACCATGCTGGCCACCCTGGCCTGTTCGGTTTGCACTTGCTTTTGGGCCAGCGGCAAACGCCAGACCACCATCAACAAGGTGGCCACAATGCCTGCCAGCACCGCGACCGCCAGAAACTGAACCATCAGCATGGTGCGCAGCGAATAGCTGGCGGGCAGCGTTATCCCGGCTTGCCCACTTCGGGCTCGGCCAACAGCGTCTTGGATCATGGCCTGCCAATAACCTGGTAACGACCCCCTTTGACCTCGGTCATCACGACCTGTCGACTCGAATCTCCGTAGTCATCAAACACCACTGACTGCTGCAAACCCTTGAACTGGCGAATCCTGAGCAGGCTGGCTTTGATCGACTCGCCAGGGCGCTGTTGCACCAGCGCCTCAAGCAAGACGCGCATCGCGTCATATGCAGCCACCTCGGCAAAGCCAGGTGCGCGGCCAAAGCGCTTTTCAAAGTCAGCGACAAACTTCAGGTACTCTGGCTGCTGGCTCTGGTGGTCCATGAACTGGGAAATCCGCAGCCCTTCAACTGCGGCACCGCCCAGCAGCAACAGTTGTGCCGTGGCCGACCATTCGGCGGCGATGATGGGCAACTGCTGGTCTTTCTTGCGCACCAACTGCACCATTTGGGCCGCATCGGTGGCGTTGGCGATCAGCACCAGGGCATCCGGGTGCTGCATCAAGACTTGCTGCACCAGCAATGCCGGTGGCAGACTTTGCGGCAAACCAAACCCGCTGGCAGACACCAACGCCACGCCACGCTCCTTCATGGCCTGCTCAAAATGCTGCAGCCAACTGCGGGTGTAGGCCGCATTGGTTTCGTCAAAGACCACGGCATACCGGCTCCAGTGCTGGTGCTCGGCGTAATGGGCGGCACTGGCACGCGCATAACTGCGGGTGTCCGAGATGACCCGAAAGAAGTAGTCGTCGTGACCGGTGAAGTCACTGCTGGTGACGGTGGGCGAAATGGTCAGCAACCTGGCCTGATCGGCCAGCGGTATCCAGGCTTTGGCAACACTGCTGGTCATCGGGCCGACCAGCGCCAAAACACCGGCTTTTTTGACCGCTTCCAGCAGTACCGGCAGTGTGCCGGGCTGCTGCTGATCATCAAACTCATGCAGCTTGACGCTGGCACCCAGCAAGCCACCTTGTTGATTGATTTGTTCGACCGCCAGCAAGGCAGCGTCGCGACCGGCAGTACCCAGGTCAGCGGCCGACCCAGTCAAACCGCCCAGAAAGCCCAGGCTAACCGGTGCCTTGTCGCAGCCAGCCAACGCCAAGGTCAGGGCCAGCGCAGCCACAACTTGTAAACCACCCCAACAAATGTGTCGCATGGTGTTGCTCACTCAGACCACGCCGAATTCAAAGGCGCTGCGCGGGCGCTGTGCCAACCAGGTGCAAAGGGCTGCGTAATCGAGTGGCCGCGAGATGAAAAAGCCCTGGCCTTCATGGCAACCCATGTCGCGCAGGGCCTGCCAGGCCAGCGCATCCTCGATGCCTTCAGCCAACACCCGAAGCCCGAGCTTGTGTCCCAATTGGGTGATCATTTCGGCAATCCGGGGCCCGCCTTGATGACTCATCTGGATGACAAATGCACGGTCAATCTTGATCCGGTCAAGCGGCAGCTTTTCAAGACAACTCAGGGAAGAGTAACCGGTGCCAAAGTCATCAATGGCGACGGCAATGCCGCTTTCTCGCAAGCGCCCCAGCATGATGGCCACGGCATCCGACCCGAGCATGGCAACGGACTCGGTGATTTCGAGCTCCAGTTCGTCGGCACGCAGGGCTGACTGGTCAAGCGCGGCCAGCACGCGCTCAAAGTAGCCCGGGCTCTGGAACTGTACCGCCGAGACGTTGACGGCCATGCGGCAAGTGGCCAGGCCCTGGTCCCGCAGGCTGCGCATGTCGCGACAAGCGGTTTGCAATACCCAGTCGCCCAGGCTGACGATCAGGCCGGACTGCTCGGCAATCGGGATGAACTGATCTGGCGGCACCATGCTGCCGTCTTCCTTGCGCCAACGCAGCAGGGCTTCCATGCCAATCAGCGCACCGGACTGCAGGTCAACCTGCGGCTGGTAAGCCAGGAACAAATGACTCTGACCAAATGCCGTATGCAGGTTTGCCAGCAACAACGCCCGGCTGCGCGACAGGGCGGCCATGCTGGCAGAATAAAACACATGCCCACCACGACTATGACGCTTGGCATTTTTCAGCGCAATGCCGGCATTTTTTAGCCAGTCCGCGCCACTACAGTCAGAAGCGTCAAGCAGGGCAATGCCGGACGTCACCGAAAGGCGATGTGGCTGGCCAAAAACCTCCACTGCATCCCGCACGGTGGCGGCAATCCGCTCTGGCAACAGTGTGTCGCTGGTGCCCAGCAGCCCGAAGGTGTTGCTGCCAACCCGCGCCAACACCAGTTCCGAGCCCAGTTGTTTGCTCAGTTGGCAGGCATAAGCCCGCAGCAGTTCGTCACCGTAAGCGTGACCCATCAAATCGTTGACCGACGCAAAATCATCGATATCGACCACCGCCAAAGCATAGCGTCGCTGGTCGGCCTGGACGCAGTTGGCAATTTCCTCAATGAAGCGAGCCCGATTGGGCAAATGCAGCAAC
>DAOSLL010000376.1:0-4677 GCA_035368905.1 Rhodoferax sp. | reverse complement strand
GCTAGTCCATCGCTGCTTGTGATGTCAAGTTCCACACAAAACGGCATAGAGCCTGTGTTGCTCGCAGCGCCTCAGTGCGCAGCAGGCAGCAGATGCCAGCCGTCGCCGGGATGACAATCGGTTCACCGCTTCGCGATTTATGCCTTTTTGGCCTCTAGCCCATGTCACATAAGCGTCACCAGCTATCTTTTTGATATCGACCCGAACTTTTTCAGGAAACCATCATGACCCACGCCCTCTTTGCCAAACACCGTGCCAAGCTCGATGCCGCCCTCAACGCCATCCACACCCGGGGCTACTGGGCCGCCTACAGCGAAATGCCCAGCCCCAAGGTCTATGGAGAAACCGCTGCGCTCGACGGCAAAAAAGCCTTTGAAGCCCATCTGGGTCAAAAATTTGAACTCAACCAACCCGCCACCAGCGCCTGGGTGGCAACCGAAAGATCCCCTTACGGCATCGACCTGAACGTGCAGTACCCGGTGTCCGACGTCGAAGCGCTGATCACCGCCGGCCAGGCCGCCATGCCCAGTTGGCAGGCGGCTGGCGTTGAAGGCCGCACCGGCCTGTGCATTGAGATGCTGGACCGGCTGAACGCACAGAGCTTCGAGCTGGCCCACGCCGTCATGATGACCACTGGCCAGGGCTGGATGATGGCATTTCAGGCTGGCAGCCCGCACGCGCAAGACCGCGGTCTGGAAGCCGTGACCTACGCCTACCGCGAGCAAAGTTTTGTCCCCGCTGAAGCCACCTGGGACAAGCCGCAGGGCAAGAACCCGCCGCTGGTGATGAAAAAGCACTTCGAAATTGTTGGCCGGGGTGTTGCCGTGGTGGTCGGCTGCGCCACTTTTCCGACCTGGAACACCTACCCTGGTCTGTTTGCCGCGCTGGCCACCGGCAATGCGGTGATCGTCAAGCCGCACGAGAACGCCGTGTTGCCCGCTGCCATCACGGTGCGCACGCTGCGTGCCGTGTTGCTGGAGCACGGCATTGACCCCAACCTGGTCAGCCTGTGTGTGCCCGACAGGCGCGAATCCACGCTGGCGCTGGTGACGCACCCCAGCGTCAAATCGGTGGACTTCACCGGCGGCAATGCCTTTGGCCAGTGGCTGATCGAGCACTGCCGGCAGGCCCAGGTGTATGCCGAGCTGGCCGGGGTCAACAACATCGTGATCGACTCGAC
Organism: Rhodoferax sp.; assembly: GCA_035368905.1. Lineage (GTDB taxonomy): Bacteria > Pseudomonadota > Gammaproteobacteria > Burkholderiales > Burkholderiaceae_C > Rhodoferax. The sequence goes on along the minus strand of DAOSLL010000376.1, from coordinate 3,497 downwards.
CGATGCCTATAAGCCAATGTTGCGCAATCTGGCGTTCACCCTGTCGCTGTATTCCGGCCAGATGTGCACCACCTCGCAGGCGCTGTTTGTGCCCGCCAGCGGCATCGACACCGAAGTCGGCCACAAGAGTTACGACGAGGTCTGCGCCGACCTGGCCCGGGCCATTGAGGCTTGCCTGGCCAAGCCCGAAGTAGCGCTGGCGGTGCTCGGTGCGGTGCAATCTACTGACACCCTGGCCCGCGTCGCATTGGCTGACAGTGGCAAGCTTGGCCGTGTCTTGCTGGCCTCCAAAAAGCTTGAGAACCCCGAGTTTCCCAATGCCGAAGTGCGCACCCCGGTGCTGCTGGCCTGCGATGCCGCCGACGAGGCAGCCTACATGGAAGAGCGCTTTGGCCCGATCAGTTTTGTCGTAAAGACCGCTGACACCGCCAGCGCAGTCGCCCTGTCAGAGCGGGTCATCGCAACCCATGGTGCGATGACCGCCGGTGTCTATTCGACCCGCCCTGAAGTGATCGATGCGATGACGGCAGCCACTTGGCGCGCCAAGGTGGCGCTGTCGATCAACCTGACAGGCGGCGTGTTTGTCAACCAGTCCAGCGCGTTTTCTGACTACCACGGCACCGGCGGTAACCCGGCGGCCAACGCGTCTTACGCTGACTCGGCCTTTGTGGCGAATCGTTTTCGGGTAGTGCAACGGCGCTATCATGTTGGAGCGTAAGCAACTCACAACCACACAATAAGGAGACTGTCAATGCTTCAACTTAAGCCGCTCGATGAAAGCGTCCCAATTTTTCAACAGCTCGGAGCCGACGTGTCGCCGGTTATCCTTGTCAACATATTCAATGTTGCAGAGTCAGAAGTTCCAGCACTGCTCAAGGCGTGGGAGGCGGATGCCAATTGGATGAAATTGCAGCCGGGGTATATCTCAACGCAGTTACATCGAGGCATCGCGGGCAGCACTGTATTCATGAACTACGCTGTTTGGGAATCGACTGCGCTCTTTAGCGCCGCTTTTAACCATCCAGACTTCAAAAAGGCCCTGGAGCACTACCCCTCATCCGCCATCGCCTCGCCGCATCTGTTCAGTCGGCTGACTGTGCCAAATCTTTGTGTCGGCCCATAGATGTCAGGAGGAAATGCAATGCCAAAGAGCATACATCTTGTCGCTGGCATGCTCGCAACCCTGACCATTGCCACGTTCTTCCTTTCCACGCTGGTTACGGAGCTTTTTGGAACGCACGAGACCGTCGCAATGGTGAAAGCTTCGATTGTCATGCCCGGTTTGTTCATTCTGGTGCCTGCTATAGCGGTGACTGGGGGCAGCGGCATATTCCTGTCCAAGTCACGTCAAGGGCGCCTGATCGAGGCCAAGAAGAAGCGCATGCCTTTCATTGCAGCAAATGGAGTTCTGATCATGATTCCATGCGCCATTGTCCTCAACCGTTGGGCGGCTGCCGGGGTCTTCGACACCACTTTCTACGTTGTACAAGCATTGGAGCTTTTGGTTGGCGCGGTGAACCTCACACTTATGGGTATGAACATCCGTGACGGCTTGACAATGAGCGGGAGGTTTCGTGTCACCCAAAAAAAAAATTGCGGTCTAACCCTGCAATTCACACCGACGCTGCGCGATAAAGCCGCGCAGCGCAGGTAACTTCTACGTTCAGGAAAAGGCGCAATAGACCACCAGTTGCCTGCCGTCTGGCCGATGATTCTGTCGGGCAGGCTGCAATCGACGCGACAAAAGGTCATTCGAACAGTTCGGCATCGTCATTCTCTTTAAGGCATCCTCATGAGCTACCAGACTATCCGCTTCGAAGCCGCAGACGGCATCGCCCGCCTCACGCTCAACCGCCCCGACAAGCTCAACAGCTTTACCAGTGCCATGCACGGTGAACTGCGCGGCGCACTTGACACCGTGCAAGGCGACAAAAACATCCGCGTGCTGGTGATCAGCGGCGCAGGCCGCGCTTTTTGCGCGGGCCAGGACCTGGCCGACCCCGACATGGCAATGGGGCCGATGTTGCCCGACATTGGCAATGTGGTTGAACAACACTACAAGCCGCTGATTCTGGCGCTGCAAAACCTGCGCGTGCCAAGCATTGCCATGGTCAACGGCATTGCGGCCGGTGCCGGTGCCAGCCTGGCGCTGGCTTGCGACCTGGTGATTGCTGCCAAATCAGCCTACTTTTTGCAAGCCTTCAGCAAGATCGGCCTGATTCCCGACACCGGCGGCACCTGGTTTTTGCCGCAGCGCGTCGGCATGGCCCGCGCCATCGGGCTGGCGATGCTGGCCGACAAACTGCCAGCGGAAAAGGCCGAGGCCTGGGGACTGATCTGGCAAGCCGTGGACGACGGTCAACTGGCCGCCAGCGTGGACCAACTCGCAAAGCAGCTCGCCGCCATGCCGACCAAGGCGCTGGTGCGGACCCGCAGCGCCATGCACGCCGCACCCAACCACACGCTGGAGCAGCAGCTCAGCCTGGAAGCCGGTTTCATGCGCGAACTGGGCTGGAGCGCCGACTTTGCCGAAGGTGTTGCCGCCTTCAAGGAAAAGCGCGCCCCCAGGTTTACCGGGGCATGAGGGTGAGCCCCGCCAAGCCGCACCTGTCGCCACAACAGGCCCAGGACCTGGCCGAAGCCACCGCTGCTGCCATGTGGGCGCGCGACCAGGCCGCGCAGGCGCTGGCCATGCGCATCATCGACATCCGGCCCGGCTATGCCAGGCTGACCATGCTGGTGCGTGCCGACATGGTCAACGGCCACCACATCTGCCACGGCGGCATGATCTTTACCCTGGCCGACACGGCCTTTGCCTATGGCTGCAACAGCTACAACCGCAACACCGTGGCCTCAAGCTGCAATATCGACTTTCTGACCCCGGCCCGCGAGGGCGACACGCTCGAAGCCGAAGCCATTGAGCAGTCGCAATCTGGACGCACCGGCGTTTATGACGTGACGGTACGCGGCCAGCATGGCAAAACCATTGCCTTGTTTCGCGGCAAGTCGTACCGTATTTCGGGTGAAGTGATTGCCGGACTGCAGCAGCAAGATGCAGCGCTGACGGGCCTGACACCTACTATCTGAACCGTAAATTAGGAAATCCCATGACTGCTAGACAGCCCCGCCCCGGTGACCTGGAGCCGATCGAAACCGCCAGCCGCGACGAGATAGCGGCGCTGCAATTGCAGCGCCTGAAATGGACGCTGCAGCACGCTTACGACAACGTGCCGCACCACAAGATGAAGTTTGATGCCAAGGGGGTTCACCCCAGCGACCTGAAAACCCTGGCCGACCTGGCGCTGTTCCCGTTCATGACCAAGGCCGACTTGCGCGATGAATACCCGTTTGGCCTGCTGGCAGTACCGCGCGAGCAGGTAGCCCGGCTGCATGCGTCATCGGGCACCACCGGCAAGTCGATTGTGGTCGGCTACACCGCCCGGGACCTTGACCACTGGGCCGACGTGGTGGCGCGCTCGATCCGCGCGGCTGGCGGT
>DAOSLL010000375.1:0-4682 GCA_035368905.1 Rhodoferax sp. | reverse complement strand
CACCAGCCAGGCCAAACACGCTGTTGACACCAAAGCGCACCAGGCTATTACCAGCGTACTCGGCCTTGAGTTGCAGGGCGTTGTTCACAAACGACCAAGCATCTTGCAGATTATTGAAAAAATTACCCACCCCGGTGCGGATCGGTGACGGCAAAACATCGCGGTAAGCGGTTGCCACCGGCTTGATGACGGCCCGGTCAAGGCCATCGTTGAACTGGAAAACACCCCGATTGAAGGGCTCCAGAGGGTCATGCCGATTGGCCGCCGGACCGCTGGCGCAGCCCGTCATCAACAAGGCCAGACCCATCAGGCCAGCCCGCAGCAGCGCACTTTTAACAACTGTTGTCATCACATCCTTCATGGTTTCCCCTTGCTTGCGCCGTTCTCTGCAGGTGCAGGTACTTCGGCCGCTTTACTGTACAAAAACTGACTGATCAAATTCTCCAGCACCACTGCCGACTGGGTGCTCGATATCACGTCGCCTGCGGCCAGATTTTTATCATCTGCGCCGGCTTCAATGCCCAGGTACTGGTCGCCCAGCAGCCCACTGGTCAAAATCTTCAGTGAGCTGTCTTTGGGAAACGCGTAACGGGTCTCCAGCGCCAGTGTCACCAAAGCCTGAAACGACTTGTCGTCAAACACAATGTCTTCAACCCGCCCAACCACGACACCGGCGCTTTTGACCGCTGCCTTGGGCTTGAGGCCGCCAATGTTGTCAAATTTTGCCAGCACCGGGTAGCTTTTCTGAAAACTCAGACTCAGCAAATTGGCCGACTGCAGGGCCAGAAACAAAATGGCCACCGCCCCGATCAGCACAAACAGACCGACCCAGACATCATTTTTTGAGCGTTGCATGCAACACCTTTCGCATCAGTTGAAAACCCGGTGAATTCATATCGTAAACATCATGGCCGTGAGGATAAAGTCCAGCCCCAGCACGGTCAGCGATGCCATCACCACGGTGCGGGTGGTCGCCTTGGCGACACCTTCGGGCGTGGCCTGCGCGTTATAGCCTTGCAGCAGGGCAATGAAGGTCACCGCCACGCCAAACACCAGGCTTTTGACCACCCCATTGCCCAGGTCCTGCCAGACATCAACACCACCTTGAATCTGGCTCCAGAAGGCACCACCATCAACACCGATCATCAGCACCCCGACCACCCAGCCGCCAATCACGCCAGTGGCGCTGAACATGGCCGCCAGCAGCGGCATGGTGATCACGCCAGCCCAGAAGCGCGGTGCCAGTACCCGTTGAATCGGGTCAACCGCCATCATTTCCATCACGCTGATTTGCTCACCGGCTTTCATCAGGCCAATTTCTGCGGTGAGTGAGGTGCCAGCGCGCCCGGCAAACAGCAAAGCCGACACCACCGGCCCGAGTTCGCGCAACAAACTCAGGCACACCATCAAGCCCAGCGACTCGGCCGAACCATAGCGCTTGAGCACGTAATAGCCCTGCAAGCCAAAAACAAAGCCGACAAACAGACCGGCCACGGTGATGATCGGCAAAGAGTAATTGCCCAAAAAATGGATCTGGTCGCGCACCAGCACATTGCGCCTGAGCGCATAGCCCGGTGTCGCCAGCAAGCGACCAAACAGCCGGGCGGCAAAACCCATCGCATCCAGGTGACCGCGCACGGCAAAACCGATGTCTTTGGGCTGGTACCAGCTCATGCGGTCAGCTCCAGGCCAAAATCCTGCTCAACAGTCGGGCCAGGGTAATGAAAATGCACCGGGCCGTCGGGCAAAGCGTTGACATACTGGTACACCAGCGGATCGGTGCTGTGGCGCACCTCATCGGGCGTGCCCTGGGTGGCCACTTTGCCATTGGCCAGAATGATCACCTGATCGGCGATGGCAAAGGTTTGCTCCAGGTCATGCGAGACAAAAATGCTGGTCAGGCCCATGGCGTCGTTGAGTTCACGGATAAGGCGAGCCGCCGTGCCCAGCGAAATCGGGTCAAGCCCGGCAAACGGTTCGTCATACATCACCAGTTCGGGGTCAAGGGCAACCGCGCGGGCCAGCGCCACCCGGCGCGCCATGCCACCTGACAAGTCGCTGGGCATCAGGGAGCGCGCACCGCGCAAGCCCACCGCATTGAGCTTCATCAGCACCACGTCACGAATCAGCGCCTCTGGCAGGTCAGAATGCTCGCGCAGTGGAAAAGCCACGTTTTCAAACACGTTGAGGTCGGCAAACAGCGCACCAAACTGGAACAGCATGCCCATGCGACGGCGTGCAGCATACAGCTCGGCCTGGTTCATGGGGGTGATGTCCTGGCCGTCAAACAGCATCTGGCCGGTTTGCGCCTTGATCTGCCCGCCAATCAGGCGCAGCACGGTGGTTTTGCCGCCGCCTGAAGCCCCCATCAAGGCAGTGACCTTGCCGCGCGGGATCGCCAGGCTGATGTCGTCCAGAATCAGCCGCTCACCGTAGCCGAAGCTCAGGTGAGACATTTCAACCAGGGATTCTGAAAAATTTGGGGCCATAAAAAAGGAGGCCGGGAAAATCCCGGCAGCTGAATCATAGTTGAAGGGCAAGCCTCGCTGCCAGGCTGGGGTCATCAACACCATGTGCATGGCAAGCTTTCAGGTACCCTATTAAAGACTGTCATGCCTGAGCATCAAGCGCTGCCAAGACCGGGCTGAGTTTTACAAAATCGTCCTGTAGCCCCTGTCTATCCTGCGCAAGCAGCTACTTAAACTGTAGTATCGGACAATGTCAATTGCGAACTTGCGTTCACGCCGCCGGATGCCCCTGTGCCTTGCTGTAGAGTGCATCATTTCCGTTGTGTTACCAACCTGATTGAGGTGATGACTCGGAACCATTGGGGAGGCAAGCGCATCGCGATAGCTGAACTGGGCGTTGGGTCAGTCAGGCAATTAAAACCAATCCAGCGACATCGACAAGCGCTTTGGCCAGAAACAAAGAGACAACTCGCAAACCATGAATACCAAAGAACTGATTGACCGCATTTTCAAAGAGCCAGGTGTCAAATTTGAGCTGACCGAGTTTGAAAACCTCGGCAAACCCATCCACGACATCCTCTCGATCTACCCCAAGACAGCCAGCACTGGCAAGGATGCGGGCAAGGTCAAGTTCTACCTGAAGAGCTTTATCCCGTTTTCCACCGGCAATGAGGAAGTGCTGGTGTATGCCGAGGGTGGCAAGTCGGCCCCTGAAGAAATCATTCGTCAGTTGTGGGTTTATAAGCTGAAGCACCAGTACGGCTACCAGGACGATGAGATTGATCTGGAAAAGGGCGTGCAGTTTGGCACCGAGGTCGGCACCAAGGCGGCTGACATCATCGTCTATACCAACTCGACCAAAGTCACGCCAAAAATCATCGTCGAATGCAAAAAGCCCAAGCGCAAGGACGGCATTGAGCAGCTTAAAAGCTACATGAACGCCAAGGGCGCGCCAGTGGCGGTGTGGTCCAACGGGGCCGACAGCATCATTCTTTACCGGCCCTACCCGGCGCAGTTTGACGACACGTTGTTTGATATCCCCAAGCGTGGCAAAGAGCCCAAGGATGTGCTGGAGGCGAAAAAGACCCTGCTGCAACTCAAGCGCGAATTCAATTTCAAAAACATCATTCAGGGACTGGAAGAACTGGTTCTGGCCGACAGTGGCAAGGATGAATTCAACGAAATTTTCAAGCTGATCTTCGCCAAGATCTGGGATGAAAAGCAGGCCGACGAGGTGCGCAAGGACAAAACGGTCGAGTTTGGTCAGGCAGTGAACTCAAAAACCGGCGTGCCTGACCCGGACTTGACCTACGACCGCATCAACAGCCTGTTTCATCAAGCCTGCGAAGAGTGGCCAGGCATTTTCCGCCCCGGTGAAGACATCGAACTGGCCCGGCGACACCTTCAGGTGTGTATTGGCAGCTTTGAAGGCGTGCGCCTGATGGGCTCGAACCTGCGCATCATGGACGATGCCTTTGAATACCTGCTGCCAACCGAAGCCAAAAAGAAAAAGGGCCAGTTTTTCACGCCGCGCCACGTCGTTGAAATGTGCGTACGCATGCTCAACCCGACGCGCACCGAATACGTGATGGATCCATCGTGTGGATCGGGCGGCTTCTTGCTGCACGCCATGGACTGGTGCTACCCGGCCACCGACAACGCCCAGCGCGAAACGCGCAAACACAAGTACGCTGCCAAATACCTGTGGGGCATTGACTTTGAGCAGCGCGCCGCCAAAACCTCGCGCGCGTTGATGCTGATTGCCGGTGATGGTCACACCAAAATTTTCGGACCCGATGTCAGCAGCCTGGACCCGCGCACCTGGTACGAAAACGCCTCCGGCCAGGCGCTGATGCACGAGCTGCGGCAAGCCAAACTGACCGCCAGAAAAATCCCGGACGGCGAAATGCTCAAGGACGAAGACAAGGCCTGGGAATACTTCGACGAACTGAAATTCGACGTGATCCTCGCCAATCCACCTTTTGCCGGTGAGATGAAGGACCGCAAGATGCTGGTGCGCTACGAGCTGGCGAAGCCTGCGCTCAAACGCGCCGGTGACGACAAATCACCGAAGGAAGAGCGCGACGTGCTCTTCATCGAGCGCATCCTGAAAATGCTCAAGCCCGGCGGCCGTGCCGCCATCGTCCTGCCGCAGGGCAAGTTCAACAATTCGTCGCTGGCGTTCATCCGCGAGTGGATTCTCAAGAAGGCCCG
>DAOSLL010000374.1:0-4684 GCA_035368905.1 Rhodoferax sp. | reverse complement strand
GTTCGGGATCGAGGGCGATTTCTTGCTCTACCGGCGTGCTCTCGGCAATGGTGAACTTGTAGCCGTTCAGGATGTGCAACAGGCCGCGCACGCTGGCCTTTTTCTTCTTGGCATCGCCAAAGTCTTCGCTTAGGTCAACGATCTGCGGCGCGGCAAAGAACAAGCGATTGGGGACGATGGGTTGTTTTTTGGCATTGCGCGAGAAACCGTCGGCATACTGCACCTTGCCGGTGTCGTCTTCGGTGTCAAGGCAGGCGAATAAGCCGCCGTTTAGGAATGGAATGTCTTCAAACAGCGCTAACGCTTGATCTGGCTGACTGAAACATTTCTTGTAGCGATAAAGGGTTTTGATGCCGTGCTGGTTCATGTTTTCATAAAAAGCACCGTCCGCAGCAAACTGCCTGACAGGCTCACCATCGGCATTCATGGGTTGGTTGAGCGTGGCAAAAAACAGGTTTTGCAGAATAGCGTGGTAATAGGTGCTCTCTTCGTCACCGACAGAATTCAAGGCGCTGGTGATGGCATCTTGGTCAAAAAGGTGATCGGGGATGAGGTTTTTTTCCTTCAGGAACCAACAGAACATCAGCCGTGTCAGCAGACGGATGACACTGGTGGCGTTGCGGGTGTCTGTTTTTTCTTTTTCTGTGCGTTTGGTGTCCTTATCGTCGAGGTCAGACGGAAAACTGACTTGCTGGCGTGCCCAAAAATACCAGTTGGACAGTTCCTCATAAAAGCGCTTGTTGAGCAACTCGACGTTGAACACGTCTTCCCACGCGGCATGAAGCTGGTCGAAACTCCCAATGGGCTTCTTTCGGGCGACCAGTTCGCTGGTCGAGAAGGAAGCCAGAATGTCCAGGTGACCAGGATGTAGTTTGACTGTAGAGATGTTTTGGATCAGCGTGACCTTGCCCAAGACATCTTTGCTTTCATCACGCTTGTTCTGCCTGCGGTTGATGACGGCAATGGACAAATTGCTGCCCACTTTGAACAACACCATGACTGGCATGGGAAAGATGCGATTGATCTGGCGGGTGATAGCGGCCAATTTGCCTCGTGCGTAATCACCCGACTGAAGCTCCACAGCAAAGAACACATAGGACTGGAGCAGAGACGCTCTGACAGTCGTATCTTTAAAAAGGGTGGCGTTGCGTGACAACTCTTCGTCGGTGAGCTGGAACAGCAAGTGGATGGACTTCCAATTAGACTTTTGCGCACGCGGATGAGCGAGCAGTCCGCTGGGATCAAACTGCTGACAGAAAGCGTCTACCGAATCAACGGGAAAAGTGCGGTCAGATTTGTAGCCAAGACAAGTGAACAACTCGACTGCAGCATCTTGCAACGGCTTAGATGTGAAGGCGTGTATAGCAGTTTGAATTGTTAGTTTTTGATGGAAATCAGCCACTTTCAAACCATCCAATCTTCAAGCTTCAGGCCCGGCACTCTTTCAAAATGGCGGGTGTTGTGGGTGACCAAAATGAGTTTTTCGGCCAGGGCATGCGCGGCGATCAGGGTGTCCATATCGCCGATGGGGGTGCCTAGTGCTTTAAGGGCGTGCTTCAGTGCCCCATATTGGTCAGCTGCTTCAATGCTCCACTCAACGCTGGGAAGTCGCAGCAAAAAACTGTCTATCAGAGCGCGGCGGCGGTCTTCCGTGACCATCCCCATTTGGCCGAACCGTAGCTCAGCGCGGGTGATGACGGAAATGGCGATGGTGCGGCGCTTCAGCCCATCATTAATGCGCTCTTCTAGCGTGGGTGATGAACGTCGCAGGTAATAGCTGACGATGTTGGTGTCAAGCATGTAGCGCATTACTCGTCCCACCCATCAAAAGGGCTCGGGCGGGGGTCATCGTCACGAGGCTGCAAAAACTCTTCGCTTGGTGGCATAGACCGCAACTCGGCCAGAAATGCCTCCAAGTCATCTTTTTTGGGTTTGGGCTGAATGGTGAGAATGCCGTCGCTGGATTTGCTGATCCAAACCTCTTCGGTATCCAACCGAAATGCCTTGGGCAAGCGAATAGCCTGGCTGTTGCCCGTGGTGAAAATTTTGGCGGTGGCTATCATGGTTTACCCCTGTAAGTAGATATGAAAACGTATCTACTTTATCACCAACCAGGTTATCAATTCAAAGTCATCGCAGCTCTTGACCGCTTTGCTCGCATCCATCAGTTTGCCGCCACGGCCTGTGAACAGGTTGGCTGTGTTTTTGCGGGTGAACTGTGCCACGATGGCCGCTACGGTTTTGTCCAGCAAGGCGGAATACGCGCTCATGTCTTGCCCATGGCGAGTTTGCTCGTCAAATAGCTTGCACAGGTCGGCATAGGGCTCGGTCTTGCCCTGGCACAGGGCGCGGAAGATTTCCAGCACTTGTTTGGGCGCGGCAAAGTTATAGCGCACTGCGCCGTCGGCATGGATGTAGACCAAGAAATACGGGCTCAAAGGGTTGACCGTTTGGTTAGTTGCTTCAGCGCCCTGCGCTGCCTTGTGTTGTTGCTGGCGCAGGCAGTAGATGACACCGGGCTGGACTGACGCCTGCCCGGTGCTGGCGGGTACGACACCATACAACCCAAAGGGCGCATCCTGCAACTTGGTGCGGTTGGCTTGCACGTAGTTGCTCAGGTCCATGCGGAAATCGTCCAGGCTGAATTCGTTCAGCGCAACGGACTCGTTGAAGTCTTCCAGGTCCAGCACCTCATCTTTCAGGCGCATGAGCTGTTTGTCGCGGTACTTCAGGTCTTGGTGAATCAGCTCTTCCAGTTCTGCATTGGTCAGCAGGTTGTCCTCGTTGGTGGCAGAAATGTCCACCAATGCCATGCGTGCCTCCACCCGGTTTTTGAGGTTGATGTATTTGTTCAGGTCTGGCGTGGGCCAGAAGTTGACGAGCTGGATGGTGTCGTTTGGGCTGCCTATACGGTCGATACGGCCAAAGCGCTGGATGATGCGCACCGGGTTCCAGTGAATGTCGTAGTTGACCAGCAGGTCGCAGTCTTGCAGGTTCTGGCCTTCAGAGATGCAATCGGTGGCAATCAGTATGTCAATTTCACCGTTTTGCAGCATTTTGGACATCTTGGCGCGCTGCTTGGCGCGGGGTGCAAAGTTGGTCAGTATCTGGTTGAACTCGGGCGCACCGAACGTGGTGCGATTGGGGAAGGTACCGCCAGAGACCAGCGCAATGTGCCTGCGCAGGGTTGTGCTGGCCCACGGTTCGATTTGTGCATACAAATAGGCGGCGGTGTCAGCAAAGGCGCAAAACACGATGATCTTGCGGTTGGCCTCGCCCCGGTTGTTCGTGCTGGGGCTTGTGACTTTGGTTTTGATGATGGCTTTGAGTTCTGTCAGCTTGGCATCGCGCTCGGGCGTAACACCGCCCGCGCTTTCCGCCAGCAGGGATAACTGACGCTTGTCAGTAGCCAGATCGGTCAGCCAATCGTCCACGCGCATGTGTTCCAAACGGTATTTGAGGGTGCCGACTTCAAACGCCTCACGCAACTCGTCGTCTTCTTCGGCCTCCATCAAAAACAGGGTGGCTTGCAGGTCTTGTGCCTTACCGTCACGCAGCTTTTGATAGGCTTTCAGACGCTCTTCCAAGTCTTCAATCTTGCTGACGGTGCGCTCCATGGTGATGGCAAATGATTTGACCGAGCTTTCCAGCCGCTTCAAGAAGTTCACTTTCATCATGCCGATCAAAAACTTCTCACGGTTCTCCTGGCTGAAGTTGCGCACGCTGGCTTCGCCCTGATACTGATCTTTAAACTGATCAAGGACATAAACCGATGGCTTGAACAGCGCGAGCTGATACTTTTCAATCTCCTCGTTCAACTTGTCGTAGCTTGGGAAGCGGCCCTTGCTGTCTATTTCTGAATACTTGGAAATCGGCTTGGCCCGCTTGGGGAATTTGCCAATTTGCGCCATCGAGGCGCGGTAGTATTTTTGAATGTGTTTGCGCGAGCGGGCAATGGTCAGCTCGTCTAGCAAGGTGAAGAAGCCTGCGGGTAGCGCGTCCATCAGGTCTTTGGGGTCGCGATCACCAGTGCCTGTAACGGGCTTCTTTGCCCATGTGGCAAAGGTTTTTTGGGCTGAGTCCAGTGTTTGCTTGATGCTGGCAATGCCGGTGGTAGGCAACAGTGCGTGGTCGCGCCCCTCAGACACCAGGTAGAGCTGATTGCGCAGGTCTTTCAGGTCGTTGTTGACTGGCGTGGCAGACAGCAACATGACCTTGGTTTTGACACCAGCCTGGATGATGTCTTGCATTAAGCGCTCGTAGCGACTCTGCTTGATGACGTTGCCTTCTTCATCGCGTTTACCTTTGACGTTGTTGCGAAAGTTGTGTGATTCGTCAATCACTACCAAATCGAAGTTGCCCCAGTTGATGGCCGCCAGGTCCACGTCACCAGCTTTGCCAGATTCACGAGACAGGTCGGTGTGGGACAAGACCATATAGCTGAACCGGTCGCGCACGAAGGGGTTGAGTTCGGTTATGTTGCTGCCGAGATAAACCGTCCAGTTCTCGCGCAGCTTCTTGGGGCATAGCACCAGCACACGGTGGTTGCGCAGTTCAAAGTATTTGATGACGGCTAGTGCCGAATAGGTTTTACCCAAACCCACGCTGTCGGCCAGGATGCAGCCGTTGTGGGTGTTGATTTTCTGCACGGCACCTTTGACACCGTCCTTCTGAAATTCAAAAA
>DAOSLL010000373.1:0-4690 GCA_035368905.1 Rhodoferax sp. | reverse complement strand
TGCTCGATGTGATGATGCCGGAGGTTGATGGTTTTGAAACCTTCAGGCGGCTGGCGGCGCAGCCGAAGCTTCAGGACATCCCGGTGATGTTTGTGACGGCGTTAACTGACACGGAGTCCGAAGTGACTGGCTTGTCGCTGGGCGCAGCAGACTACATCACCAAACCGATCAATGTAACCATTGCACGCCATCGCATTCGCAACCTGTTGGAGCGCGAGTATTTGCGCAAGGAAGTCGGGGTACAGCGAGATTTGCTTCATGAGGAAATTGCCCGGCGTGTGAAGTCCGAGGAGCGGGTGCGTCAACTTGCCTTGCACGACGCGCTGACTGGACTGCCAAACCGTCGCATGCTGGCAGACCGCCTTGGCCAAACCATGGCGGCCAGTAACCGCAGTGGGCTGTACGGCGCGTTGATGTTTCTCGATCTCGACAACTTCAAGCCGCTCAACGATGCCTACGGGCATGAGGTTGGCGACTTGCTGTTGATCGAGGTCGCCCGGCGCTTGTGCGACTGTGTGCGTGAAATGGACACAGTGGTTCGATTGGGTGGCGACGAGTTCGTGGTGATGATCAGGGAACTTGATGCCGACAAGGCTTTGTCGGTTGAACAAGCTGCCGGTGTGGCCGAGAAGATCCGCGTCAAAATCGCAAAACCCTACCAAATGAGCATAACGCGGCCAGATCAAACCGGGTGCTCGGTGGAGCATCATTGCAGCGTCAGCGTGGGGGTGGTGGTGTTTATCGACCACCAGGCCTCTCAGGCCGATATCATGAAATTGGCTGATGCGGCGATGTACCAGGCCAAGGATGCCGGGCGCAACACGATTCGGTTTTCCGATTTGCCCAAAACTGGCGCTGCCAATAACGGCCCCTGACTGCCTTGTGCCGGTTTCAGCAGGCAATGCAACGCTGAACCAGGCTGCCAAAAGCTATCGGTTGGTTGCGCCCGAAAAGCGCCTTTCGACAAGGGCCAGGCGTCGAGCCATCTCGGGGCTACCAAAGCCGAGGTTGCGGATGATTTCCAGGCGTTGCTTTGCCGCCTGCCCAGAATAGAAGGATGAGAACGAAGAGTTCCTTTCCAGTTCTTCCAGTATTGAGCAAAGCGCCCAGTTGCCCATGGAGTCTTTGGGGTCAAGACTGTCGAAGCGCTCGCTGCTGGCTAAAAAGGGTTCGCCCGGATTGACGCTCTGATGCTTCATGGCAAGTTGGCACAAATCACCGAGCGCCTTAACGGCGACCATGCGGTGTCCGAATTCCCGTGCAACCCGGGCCAGACTAAGGAGGCGAAGGAATGCGGGCTGTCCGCTGCAGACTGATGTCAGGATTTCGAGACTGTTTTGCAAGGCAAGAAAGCGCTCGGCTATCGGCAATTCTTTATCGTGTGCTGCTGCGTGCAGGGCGAGTGCTTTTTCAACTTCACCGCTTTGCCCCTGACTGACAGTGTGCTGCCAGCTCCCTGCCAGATGCGTGCCATAAGGTAGCCGTGTCAGTTGGTTCTGCCAGCCATACGCTGAGTTGGCTTGGCGACCGTGCTGCGCAATATCCACACGCTGGGTGTGCAACGCTGTTTGCAAATCGTCGGCCAAAACAAGGCGGCCTTGCGCAGCAAGCGTTGCTGCACGATCAGGCTTGCAGCAAAACAGGTTGAGCAGAAATCCGTCTGCGACCACCTGGGGGTCAAAGGGCACCAGGGCATCAAGTCCAGGTACCAACCGGTAAGACGCATATCCGACGTCCGCAAAAGCCTGTATCAATTCCAGATGGATTGCAGCGCCTGCCTTGACTTCATACTGAATGAGCGGAGATTGCGTAGCAAAGAAGGTCCGTCCACCCTGGATGATGGCGCCTTCCTCTCCCTCGGCATCGATCTTCACAAATTCGATGTCGCTCCATGCATGCTCTCGCATCGCATCGTCCAGCGAAATCAAGGTAACAGTTTCGGATGATCCCAATGAGTCGCCATCGCGGACAAGTTCGTTCAGTTCGGAGTTGTCATGGAGCGACAGTTGGGCAGTGCCTGAGTGATCAGATAGGGCGCGCTGGTCGAGCACGACATGACTGAACCCGTTGATGGCCAGGCTTTCGGAAAGAAAAGCAGACGTGGACGATGCGGGCTCGAAGGCCCAAATGCCGCCACCCGGCCCAACAATCTTTGCCATCGACAAGGTGAACAGACCATAGTTTGCACCGATGTCGATCGCCTTCTGGTCTGGCTTGAGTAACAAGCGGACAAACTTGATTTCATCTTCAAACCAGTCGCCTTGCTCACGAATCACATAAGGCGTAATCAGGTTCAACGAGTCAGGTACGACGACGCTGATGCCATCGGCGAATTTCAGAGTGGTATTTGGGTGCATTTAGACTGAGAACCGTGGTGGACTGAAGAGCCACTTTGAATTTTACCGGTTAAAAGAGAGGGTTTCCCCTAATAAAGCAATCGTTTGCGCAATCGTTTGCGGATGTAGAATCTGCCTCGAAGAAGGCAGAGCTGCATGCCAAACAAGCTTTGTCGCCTTCATTGGGTCAAAGACCAATTGCCAGTCACAAATTTAAGGAGTTCCTCTCATGAAATTTACCCGTCGCGCTGTACAAGCCACTATTGCTCTAGGTTTGCTGGGTGGCCTGTTTGCCACACCAAGCCATGCACAAGACAAACCAAAAGTTGCTCTTGTCATGAAATCGTTGGCAAATGAGTTCTTTCAAACCATGGAGGCAGGTGCCCAGGCGCACAACAAGTCTCATGCGTCTGACTACACATTGGTTTCAAACGGCATCAAGAACGAGACCGATACAGCCGCCCAGATCCGCATGGTTGAGCAAATGATTGCGCAAAAAGCCAATGCCATCGTGATCGCACCTGCTGATTCCAAGGCGCTGGTGCCGGTGCTGAAAACGGCAATCGACAAAGGCATTCTGGTGGTCAATATCGATAACCAGTTGGATCCTGCAGTTCAAAAAGAGAAAGGCATCCAGATTCCATTTGCGGGTCCTGACAACCGCACCGGAGCCAAACTGGTTGGTGACTATCTGGCCAAACAACTTAAAGCGGGCGACAAGGTTGGCATCCTTGAAGGCGTATCAACAACCTTCAATGCCCAGCAGCGCACCTTGGGGTACCAAGATGCCATGAAGGCTGCCGGTGTGGCAGTGGTTGGCGTGCAGTCTGGCGACTGGGAAATCAACAAAGGCAATACAGTGGCTTCCGGGATGTTGCGTGAGCACCCCGATCTGAAGGCACTGTTGGCCGGCAACGACAACATGGCCATCGGTGCCGTTGCTGCGGTGAAGGCTGCGGGCAAAGTTGGCAAGGTGATGGTGGTGGGTTACGACAACATTGATGCCGTCAAGCCCATGCTCAAAGACGGTCGCATGCTCGCAACAGCCGATCAATTTGGTGCAAAACAGGCTGTATTTGGCATTGAAATCGCCTTGAAAGCGCTGAAGGAGAAGAAAAAGCAAGCTGAAATGCCAGCCGCCATCCAGACCGACGTGGTGCTGGTGACCAAAGACAGCAAGTAACGCGGGTTCTGATGCACAGCAGTGTGGCAGCGGGTTGTCGGTTTGAAACATCACACCTGCTCGCCACGCGCTGTGTCGTCGGCTGACAAAGGTTTCCGGTCGGCTGACCAGCAAGCACTTTCAAAACTCAATAGATCCATGCCATGCAGTCCACCTTTGACTCTACTGCGCCAGTGCTGACGGTTGATGCCGTAGGCAAAACCTACATCACGCCAGTGTTGCAGGGTGTTAACCTGAACTTGCATCCTGGTGAGGTGCTTGCCTTGACCGGTGAAAATGGCGCTGGCAAAAGTACGCTGGCAAAAATCATCTGTGGGCTTGAGTCACCCAGCCAGGGCGCAATGACGCTTGCGGGGAAAGTGTTTTTACCGAGTTCACGGCGCAACGCCGAGAGCTTTGGCGTGCGGATGGTCATGCAGGAACTCAGCCTGATACCCACCTTGACGGTGGCGGAGAACCTGCTTTTGGTGGAAATTCCGAACCGTGGCAGGTGGCAGGGCAACTGGATTGACCGTGCCCGCCTCAATGCATTGGCAGTGCAAAAACTTGCCAAAGTCGGCATGCAGGCCATCAACCCGGAAACTCTGGTATCGCAACTGGGGATTGGTCAGCAGCAGATGGTCGAAATCGCCCGCAACCTGCAGGACGATACCCGTGTGTTGATTCTCGACGAGCCAACCGCCATGCTCACACCGAGCGAAACCAGCCATTTGTTTGAGCAGATCGCCCGACTGAAATCTCAGGGGGTGGCCATCATTTACGTGTCGCACCGGCTGGAAGAATTGAAAACCATCGCCGACACCTTGGCGGTCTTGCGTGACGGCAACTTGGTCAAGGTCTGCCCGGTTGACAGCGTCACCGAGGATGACATCATTCAAATGATGGTCGGCCATTCTGTTTCACAAGACCTTGAACGACCACCTCGGCCACGCGGTCACCTGCTGCTCAATGCCAAAGACATTGGCCGGGGCCACTTGGTCAGGCACATCAGCCTTGATCTGTATGCCGGTGAGGTGTTCGGTCTGGCGGGACTTGTGGGCAGTGGACGCACAGAAGTCGTCAGGTTGCTCTTTGGCGCCGATCAGAACGAACACGGCGAGATCACGGTTTTTGAGAACTCACCGGGCCAACCGATACGAACAAAAGCCAAGAAATGGTCTTCACCACTGGC